>JAEZCF010000148.1 GCA_023430045.1 Pseudomonadota bacterium
GCAGCCGCCCATGGGTCGGCTCTACCGCGCCCTTCAACGCATCGGCGCAGTCATCTCCATATACATCGCATGCAGGCGTTCCACCTGCGCCTGCAATGCATCCGGATGGCCGTCGTTGAGCACCACATCATCGGCCAGCGCCAGTCGCTGCTCGCGGCTCGCCTGCGCGGCAATCATCTGCCCAGCCAGTGTCGTGTCGATGCCATCGCGCCGCATCAGTCGCGCCAGCTGCACCGCTTCCGGCGCATCCACCACCAGCACCCGATCCAGCCAGGTGTAGGCAGTGCGCCCGCCTGCTTCGGTGAGCAGCGGAATCGCCGCCATGGCATACGGTCCATCGGCCTGTTCGCACTGCCTGCGCAGCAGTTCGCGGATGGCGGGATGCGTGATGGCTTCCAGCGCCTGGCGCTCGGCGGCCTCCGCAAAGACATGTGCCCGCAACCGGGCGCGGTCCAGGTTGCCGTCATCGAGCAACATCGCCGGACCGAACCGTTCGGCGATCATCGCCAGCGCAGGACTGCCCGGGGCGACCACCGCGCGCGCGGCAAGGTCCGCGTCCGCCACAGTGACACCCAGGGCCTCGAAACGGCGGGTGACCTCGCTTTTTCCGGAGGCGATGCCGCCGGTCAGGCCCACCACGAACCGGCTCATCGCAGGTTCGCGTAACTCAGGTAGGCGTTGATCATCGGTTCGCCCCACATGAAGACCAGCCAGCCGGCGATGGCCAGGTACGGCCCGAACGGAATGGGCGTGGCCCGGTCGCGGCCCCGGCTGTACAGCCAGATGGAGCCGACGATGGCACCTACCACCGACGACAGCAGGATGATCGGCAGCACGCCCTTCAGCCCGCACCATGCACCCAGCGCGGCCAGCAGCTTGAAATCACCGTGGCCCATGCCTTCCTTGCCGGTGAGCTGCTTGAACAGCCACCACACCGACCACAGCGACAGGTAACCCACCAGCGCGCCCAGCAGGGCAGGCTTGGCCGGCATGTACAGGTTGTCCACCGCGCCGATCAGGCCCAGCCACATCAACGGCAGGGTGAGCTGGTCCGGCAACAGCTGGGTGCGCAGGTCGATGCCGGACAGCGCCACCAGGAAGCACGACAGCACGATGGCGCCGAAGCCCTGCCAGCCGAAGCCGAACTGCCACACGCTGGCCAGCACCAGCACCGCCGTGAGCAGCTCCACCAGCGGATACTGGATGGAGATAGGGGCGTGGCAGTGGCGACACTTTCCGCGCTGGATCAACCAGCTGAACAGCGGGATGTTTTCGTACCAGGACAGCTTGTGCTTGCAGTGCGGGCAGTGGGACGGCTCCACCACGATGCCGGGCGGTGGTGGCTCGTAGATGTCCTCCTGCTCCAGCACCTCTTGCGCATCGCGCTTCCACTGCCATTCCAGCCGCTTGGGCAGCCGCAGGATGACGACGTTGAGGAAGCTGCCGAGCAGCAGCCCCAGGCCGGCCGCGGCGGGATAGCCGAGGCCGGGATGCTGGTCCAGAAATGCCATTGTTTATCCAACCACCGCGCCGAGTTTGAAGATGGGCAGGTACATCGCGATGACCAAGCCACCGACAATAGTACCAATGAACACCATGATCATCGGCTCAAGCAGGCTGCTCAATGAGTCCACTGCGTTATTGACCTCCTGTTCGTAGTACTCGGCCACCTTGAACAGCATGGTGTCCAGCGCTCCGGCCTCTTCGCCGATATTGGTCATCTGGACAACCATGTGCGGGAACAGGTTGACCTGTTTCATCGCCATGTTGACGGGATAGCCGACAGACACATCATCGCGCATACGGAGAACAGCATCTCCGTAGACCTTATTTCCGGTGGCGCCGGCGACGATTCCGAGGGCTTCGACCAGTGGTACACCGGCCTTGAAGGTCACTGCGGTGGTGCGGGAGAAGCGGGCGATCGCGCTGTTGTGCATGATCTGGCCGATGACCGGGACCTTCAGAATGAAGCGATCCAGCATATGTTGCATCTTGGGCGATCGGTTGTAGGTCATGAATGTGCCTACGACTATCGCGATCATGGCAATCACGATGGGTAGCCACCACGCCACCATGAAGCGAGAGAGATTGACCACAAACTGGGTGAACGCGGGTAGATCGGCGCCAAAGCTGCGGAATACCTCCTCGAACTGCGGTACGACCCAGACCAGCAGGACGGCGCTAACGAGGAACGCGACTGCCAGCACCATTGCCGGGTAGAACATCGCCTTCTTGATCTTGCCCTTTAGCGCTTCGATGTTCTCTTTGTACGTGGCAATGGTGTCGAGGACCGTCTCAAGTACACCGGCGCTCTCACCGGCTCGTACAAGGTTGCGATAGAGCTCGTCGAACTGGACCGGATGTCGACTGATTGCCTCATGCAGAGATGAGCCGCCTTCAATATCTGTGCGGATGGTGTCGACAAGCTTCTTCATTCGCGGGTTCTTGTGCCCTCCGCCAATGATTTCGAGTGCTGAGACGATAGGTACACCTGACTTCATCATGGTCGCCATCTGGCGGCTGAAGAAGGCAATGTCCTTAGGACCAACCGGCTTGCCGGTGGCACCGAAAATTGATTTGGGTTTGGGCTTTACAACTTTCGGACTGATACCTTGGCGGCGTAGCTCAGCCTTGAGCATGTTGGCATTTCGAGCCAACTGCTCACCTTTCATCTTGATGCCACGCTTGTCGGTCCCCTCCCAGACAAACGTTGCTAGTTCCATGGTGCTACGCGCCACGGGCTCTTTCTTCATCGCACTGCGACTTGCGGACATTTTGGCTCCCCCGGCCCGCCATCCCCAGGCAGGCATCTAGTCCGCGATGCTAGCCGATTCATGATCGCAAGGGCAGTCCAGGCGCTGCACGTCAGGCAGGCCGTATCTCATCAAGGGCGAAAAGTGACGCGCTGCGTCACTTGGGTTAATTGATCGCAAATCATGGTGCAGGGGGCTTCCCAATTCCTGATTTGCTGCCATCATGGCCCAGGGGAAGAGGGACGGTCGTGCCGGGAAACTTGGCACGCAACCTGCATTGCTTTCCTCGCAAGGCGCTGCGGCCCGCTCATCCGGTGGACCATCGGCCCGGCGGCAGTTCCTTTTCATATACTTTTACTTGGGGATGTACCAAATGAAGAATCAGAAGGGCTTTACCTTGATCGAACTGATGATCGTCGTCGCGATCATCGCAATCCTGGCTGCAATTGCACTGCCGGCGTACTCCAACTACACCAAGAAGGCGAAGGTCTCGGAAGTTATCCTGGCGGCTTCTTCGCTGCGAACCGACGTGTCGGAGTATGTGGCTACTAATAATGCTCTTCCGCCGGCAGAGTGGCAGCCTGATTTCCAGCAGACGCAGTATGTGGAAAGCTTGGAGTGGTCGGAAGATGGCATCATTACTGCCACCGCACGTGGCATTTCTGATGATATCAATGGCGAGACGATCACGCTTACTGCTGATGATTCTAACGTAGCCAATGGCGTAATTCCGTCGTGGGCATGCGGCGGCAGCATCGATACCAAGTATCGCCCGGGTAGCTGCCAAGCCGCCGCAGCCGAGTAATAGTTCGGCATGCTGGAAGATTGTGAGCGGGGGGCATGTCCCCCGCTCTTTATATGGCCGGCACAATTTAAAGTAGTTTTTCTTGTTAATTGCGCAAGCAATGAGAGGATATAGCTTTTGATGATAGCTGCTATCCTATAGAGATGCTGCCTATAGATATTTTGGTGGCGCTACGAGACATTTTATGGCGCGAACTCAAGTTTGAGTTTTATTTCACATCTGCCCCATTTTCTGGTTCTCCGGTCTGATCTATCAGTTCCTTGGAGCTAGGAACTCGGCCTTTTCCTCGGCCACCCTTCCTCCCAAGCCGGATGCCTTGTGCTGATGCTCTTTATGGGCCGCATGACCCTTGGTGCTTGGTAGGCGAGCCGCCGCAGCACGGCTTGGTGCTGGCCGCTACTCGCTTACGCTACCATCGTACTGCTGATCGACCTGCTAATTGGCCTCACCTTCGACGCTGGGTTCCAAGTAGCAGCGGCTTCGCTTCAGCCGCGCCTTTAGGGTCGAGAGCTTTGCTTGCTGAGTTGAGCAATATAGGAATGTCAACAATCAGCGTGCTCGTGTGGTGAGTGGCTGCGCTCAATGCCGCATCCGCGCCAGTGCCATGTCAATATCGCCGCCGCGCATTCCCGCTTCCGCCAGAATAGCCGGTGCCTGCGAAACGACCGCCTGGAGTCGCCCGAGGATGCGCTCGCCGTCCGCGCTGCCGAGGTCAAAGCAATCAGCTGCATCCAGCGCATTGGCGATGCTTGCTTCCCTGCCTGCGCGCCCAATGCCCAGGCTGTGCCTGCTTGCCCCATAAGCGACCAGATCGAATGCAGGGGCCATGTCCCACAGGCCATTGCGGTAAAGCAGTCCGTGGTTGCGGGCATGATCGTCGGTATTGCCGATCAGCACGTTGAACATCATGCGTTCGAAGAAGCGTCTGCCTGGATCGGGAACGCCGGCCCGTCGGTACAAGGTGGCCGCGCCGGAATAGCTGTAAATGCCGCCAGGGGCGATGACATCCGCCGGCCCCACGCGCTGCATCGCCAGCAGGGAATGCAGGCTGAGATAATGGATCGCACCTTCTGCGTTGCGGTCGAATCGGCAGACCAGCAGCGCACTGCGCCCATTGAGGTGTACCAGCTCATGATCCGGAACACTGATACCCGCCAAACGTGCCAGTCGCAGGCACGCCCATTCGAGTTGCGGGATATCCAGCGGATCATCGGGCTGCGAAAATTTCGCGATCCACTCGCCATCCTCGCGGACCACCGATGCTTTGGGGCGTGCGCCCCCCAGCGAGCTTCCATGTTCAAAGATCAGCTTCAACGCTGACTGTTCGACGCGTTCGCCAGCGGCGATGGCCTGCGAGGTGGCCTCCAGTTCTTCCAGCGTCGCGAGTGCCATGACCCTACGAATAGGCGAAGGCCGTGTCCGCGATTGCGAAAACATCAGCGCGCCGGTGCCACACCCGTTGGTCAGCCGCAGCATTTCAAGCGGATTGTCCAGCGCTGCTACCCCGCGCTCCCGCTCGATCAGGCGTCGGCCCCACGCATCCGGCCCCGCGTCAAGAAAGACGCCATGAACCTCGGGCCTGCCGAGTGCTGTCTGCGGACCGGGCGCGCGAGGAAGATTTCGAGGGTCCAGCGCATAGGCCTGCTGGCTCTCCAGCCAGGCAGGGGCGTAGGTAAACGTTCCTGCGTCGGGGCGCCAGTCGAGCCGCCCGGCCAGCTCGCTTCGCCCGGAAACCGGCGCGAAGACATACAGGGATGAAAGTTCAGAAGACATCCGGCTTCACTCGTTGAGGAAGGCGCGCAGTTTCGAGTGCATGGCCCAGCCGGTCAGCGTCGATGACCTCCAACAGTGCGCGGGGCCATTGTTCGTCCAGCACGGACAGCACCTCAAGATAACTGCCCAGGGCAATGCCGGGCTCGCCGCGCTCGAGCCGGTTGACTGTCTGCAGGCCGATGCCCGCACGGGTGGCGAGTTGCCGCTGCGTGAGCCGGCGTCGTTTGCGCGCCCGCTGCACGGCGTCGGCCATCCGGGTGACCAGCGTTAGGACGTCAGGCGACGTCATGGCGGCCTTCTTCTTCATTCTTGCACCTTAAATCATGTTTAAAGTGGTTGCAATGACTGATTTATGGGTCATTTGTCGCTTCTGGAAGGGTATTAGACGGTCGTTCCAGACGCTTGCTAGGCTGGTCAGCCTCACATCTGGACCCCGCGCCGCTGATGCCGACCCGCCGTATCGACCTCTGGCTGTTGTGCACCTTCGTGCTTTCCGGATTCGCGGGGCTGATCTACCAGTCCATCTGGAGCCAGTATCTCGGCTTGTTCCTCGGCCATTCTTCCCACGCCCAGTCCCTCGTCCTGATGCTCTTCATGGGCGGCATGGCCATTGGCGCGTGGTGGGCCAGTCGCCGTAGCACGGCCTGGCGCTGGCCGTTGCTCGCCTACGCTGCCATTGAACTGCTGATCGGCCTGCTTGGCCTTGCCTTCGACGGCGTGTTCCAGGGTATTACCGGCTTCGCATATGCCCACCTGCTGCCGGGCCTTGAGGGCCAGGGGGCCACCGCTCTCAGATGGTCGCTGGCCACCCTTCTGGTGCTGCCGCAGTGCATTCTGCTGGGCGCAACCTTTCCGTTGATGAGCGCGGGGTACCTGCGTGTGCAGCCAAATTCACAGGGTGAGGTGCTGGCGGGGTTGTATTTCGCCAACAGCATTGGCGCGGCGGTTGGTGCGCTGGCTTCCACGTATCTGCTGATGCCTGCGTTGGGGTTGCCCGGGGCGGTGATGGTGGCGGGGGCGTTGAATATCGTGGTGGCGGTGTTGGTGTGGCCGGTGGCACGGGGTGGGGTGGCGGTGCGGAATTCCGGAGGGGCGGCGTCGGATGGCGCGGGTTACGGCAGCGGAGCAGAGCTCCGCGCTACGGCGGCGGTGCTGTGCATTGCGTTACTTACCGGGGCGTCATCGTTCGTCTACGAAATCACTTGGGTACGCATGCTGTCGCTGGCGCTGGGCACCACGCTGCATTCGTTCGAGTTGATGCTGGCGGCGTTCATCGCGGGCATTGCGTTCGGCGGGCTGTGGTTGCGCCATCGGGCGGACAGAATGGCTTCGCCGTTGCGCGTGGCCGGCTGGGTGCAGGTGTTGATGGGGCTGGCGGCGCTGGGTTCGATGTTCGTGTACGCGCAGGCGTTCGAGTGGGTCGGTTGGCTGATGCGCGTGATCGTGCGCAGCGCCGAAGGCTATGGACTCTTCTCCGTGGCCAGCGGGGCCATCGCGGTGGCGGTGATGTTCCCGGCGGCGTTCTTTGCGGGCATGACGTTGCCTCTGCTGACGCTGGCGTTGCTGCGGAATGGGCGGGGCGAGAAGGCCGTCGGGCAGGTGTATGCGTTCAATACGCTGGGCGCGATCGTGGGTGTGCTGGCGGCGGTGCATGTGTTGATGCCGATGCTGGGCCTGAAGTACGCGTTGTTGGTGGCGGCGGTGGTGGATATCGCCTTGGGTGTCTGGTTGTTGTGGCCGGCAGGTGCGGTGGGCCAGTACCGGCCGGCGGCCGGTACCTACCGGGGAAACATCTACCGTGGGGCCCAGGCTGCGGTGGTGCTGGGGGTGGCTGGCGTCGTGGCGGCGTTGGGGTGGGTGCGCTTCGATCCGCTGGTGCTGAGTTCTTCGGTGTATCGCCACGGTGGCGCGAAGCTCAGCGAGGGCTCGGAGATGCTGTTCTTCCGCGATGGACAGACGGCCACGGTGTCGGTGTTCGAATCCGATCGTGGCAATGGTCCGGTGCGATCCATCGCCACCAACGGCAAGGTGGATGCCGGGCTTACCGTCAGCCTGGAGCAGGTGCCCAGCGGCGATGAATCCACGATGGTGCTGCTGGGCGCGTTGCCGCTCGCGCTGGGCAACGGGTTCGAGCGCGTGGGCGTCATCGGCTTCGGTTCCGGCCTCACCACGCATACGTTGCTGGGTGATGCACGGGTGGGGCGCGTGGATACCGTGGAGATCGAGCCGGCCATGGTGGAGGGGGCGCGGCTGTTCGGTGACCGTGTCGCGCGGGCCTTCGATGACCCGCGCTCGCATATCGTCATCGACGACGCCAAGGCGCACTTCGCCGGCAGCGGCCAGCGTTACGACCTGATCATTTCCGAACCCTCCAACCCATGGGTCGGAGGGACGGGTTCATTGTTCAGCGATGAATTCTATGCCTTCGTGCCGCGCCAGCTCAACGAAGGCGGGTTGTTCGTGCAGTGGCTGCAACTGTATGAGATCACGCCGGAGCTGGTGGCATCAGTACTGGACGGCCTGGTGGATCATTTCAGCGACGTGCGTGCCTACCTGGCCAACGACGCGGATCTGATCATCGTGGCGACGCCGCAAGGCAGGCTTCCGGTCCTCAACGATGGCCTGTTCGCGCAGCCGGCGCTGCGCTTGGAGCTGGCGCGCATAGGCGTGCATGCACTGGATGATCTGGCCGATACCTTCGTGATGAGCGATGCGGCACTGCGTGCGTTTCCTGCGCTGTACCCGTCGCCGCGCCATTCCGATTACCGCCCGATACTGACCCTGCGCGCGCCGGTGGCGCGCTTCCAGCAGGCGTTTGTCGGCGATGTCGAATCGATCATGACCGCGCCCTGGCCTTTGACGCGCGCGTGGGGTGGTCCCGAGCCCCGCATGCCGGCGGCTGATGGTGCCCAGCTCAACCTGCAGGTGCTGCAGCGTCGCACCACGGCGCAGTTGCTGGCCAATCGCCTGCAGCACGGTGCGGACATGCCGGGGGGCGGGGATCATGCGCTGGCCGATGCGCTGCGCTCGCTGGGCCAGCGCTGCGAACTGGAGATCACGCCGCTGGAAACGGCGGGGCTGGTGTTCTTCCTCGCGGGCGAGACGGTGCCGTTTCTGTCGCCGGCCGAGCGGAAAGCGCTATGGGTGAAACCCGAATGGCGGCCGTGTCCGCTGCGCGATCCTACGGTGATCGATGCGCTGGCGCTGGTCGCGGCAGCTGCCTCGGATGATCATGCGCAGGTGCTGGCCAGCGGTCAGCGGTTGCTGGAAGGCGCCCAGGGCGCTGGCCTGCTGGCCGATGCCCGTTCCGGTTATTACCTTTTCGGGGCGTTGCAGCACGCGGCGTGGGCCACGGGCGATACCCGGCTGGCAAGGACATTGGCGGACCGCTACTGGAATGAACTCGGACCGGATGCGCGTGGCAGCGGCCGCTTGCGTCTGGTCACTTACATGGCTGCCCTGGGGCGCTCCTGACTGCTGCGAGGGGTAGTGCCGGCCGCTGGCCGGCAACGCCTTGGACCATCAGCCGGGCAGCAAACGCCGGGCGTGGCAGCCCGCACCCCATCAGCCGGGTTACCATTGGACGCGCTGCGCGCGGGGAAGCCCGCAGCGGACCCGCACGGCAGACAGCCCATTACAGGAATCGCATGAACGCCATTGCCACTGCAAACCTTGTCGGCATCACCGGCCTCGCTCGACGCCTGGTCCAGGACGGCGCACTGGAAGAGGCGGCAGCCCGCGACGCGATGGCCAAGGCGGCCGCCGCGCGCCTGCCGCTGCCGCAGTGGTTCGCACAGAACAAGGTGGTCAGCGCCGCACAGCTGGCGGCAGCGAATTCGCTGGAATTCGGCATGCCGCTGTTCGACGTGACGGTATTCGATTCCAGCCAGAGCGCGATCGGCCTGGTCAGCGAAGAACTGCTGCGCAAGCACAACGTGCTGCCCCTGTTCAAGCGTGGTGGCAGGCTCTACATCGGCACCAGCAATCCCACCCATTCGCTGGACGAGATCAAGTTCCACACCAACCTGGTCGTCGAGCCGATCCTGGTGGACGAGGACCAGATCCGCCGCGCCCTGGAGCAGTGGCAGACCAGCCACGACACCCTGGGAGATTCGCTCGGCGGCGACGATGAGGGCATGGCCAACCTGGAAGTCGGCAGCGACGACGAGGGTGCCGGTACCGATTCGGGAATCGATGCCAAGGGCGACGACACCCCGGTGGTGAAATTCGTCAACAAGGTGCTGGTGGATGCCATCCGCAAGGGCGCCTCGGACATCCATTTCGAGCCCTACGAAGACGATTACCGCGTGCGCCTGCGCATCGACGGTCTGTTGAAGATGGTCGCCCGCGCACCCGTGAAGCTCAACCAGCGCATCGCCGCGCGCCTGAAGGTGATGGCGCAGCTGGACATCGCCGAAAAGCGCGTGCCGCAGGATGGTCGCATCAAGCTCAACCTGAGCAAGACCAAGCAGATCGATTTCCGCGTCAGCACCCTGCCCACGCTGTTCGGCGAAAAGGTGGTGCTGCGTATCCTGGACGGCAGTGCCGCCAAGCTGGGCATCGACAAGCTGGGTTATGAGCCCGCTCAGCAGCAGCTGTTCCTGGATGCCATCCACAAGCCCTACGGCATGGTGCTGGTGACCGGTCCGACCGGCTCGGGCAAGACCGTGTCGCTGTACACCGCGCTCGGCATCCTCAACGATGAAACGCGCAACATCTCCACCGCCGAGGATCCGGTGGAAATCCGCCTGCCCGGCGTGAACCAGGTGCAGCAGAACAACAAGCGCGGCATGACCTTCGCGGCGGCGCTGCGCTCGTTCCTGCGCCAGGATCCGGACATCATCATGGTCGGCGAAATCCGCGACCTGGAAACGGCCGAGATCGCCATCAAGGCCGCGCAGACCGGCCACATGGTGCTGTCCACCCTGCATACCAACGATGCGCCGCAGACCATCGCGCGCCTGATGAACATGGGTATCGCGCCGTACAACATCACCAGTTCGGTGACGCTGGTGATCGCCCAGCGCCTGGCGCGCCGGCTGTGCAACAACTGCAAGCGGCGCACCGAACTGCCGGCCCACGCGCTGCTGGCCGAAGGCTTCACGCAGGCGCAGTTGGACGCGGGCATCGAGCTGTATGAAGCGGTGGGCTGCGATGACTGCACCGAGGGTTACAAGGGCCGTACCGGCATCTACCAGGTGATGCCGATGACCGACGAGATCGCCACGATCGTGCTGGCCGGTGGCAACGCCCTGCAGATTGCCGAGGCCGCGCAGGCCATTGGTGTGAACGATCTGCGCCAGTCCGCGCTGGTGAAGGCGAGCAAGGGCGTGACCAGCCTGGCCGAGATCAACCGGGTCACCAAGGATTGATCGGAAGGGGCGTGGGCCGGGGGAGCTGAACGATTTCACCTGCAACTGTCGACGGGATCGTGTCTAATACGTCTCCCCACCGCGACACCCCACCCTCATGTCCCTCCAATCCCATGGCTCCGTGCCGTGCGACGACGCTGACGGCCACCTTGTCACCGCTGGTCCGCTGACCCCACCGCCCGACAGTGCTGGCACCGTGCAGGACGCCAGCGTGCTGCGCCATTCCCATGCCGAAGATGTGCAGGGCATGATCCTGGCGACGCTGGTGGCTTCGCTGGGCCTGGCGATCTTTGCCAAGGGCGGCCTGATGATCGGCGGCATGGCCGGGCTGGCCCTGCTGGTGCACTACGCGGTCGGCTGGAATTTCGGCGTGGTGTTCGTGCTGGTCAACCTGCCGTTCTACTGGGTGGCCGTGCGCCGCATGGGCTGGGAATTCACCCTGAAGACCTTCGCGGCCGTCACCGCGTGCGGTTTGCTGACCGATCTGCTGCCACGCTGGATCGATTTCGCGCATATCCACCCGCTGTATTCGGCGGTGGTCGGCGGAGCGCTGGCGGGGCTGGGGATCCTGTTCTTCATCCGGCATCGCGCCAGCCTGGGCGGCATCGGCATCCTGGCGGTCTACCTGCAGCGCACGCGTGGATGGAGCGCCGGCAAGGTGCAGATGAGCTTCGATGCGATGCTGATGCTGGTGGCGTTCACGGTGATGTCGCCGGTGCAGGTGATGTATTCGGCCATCGGCGCGGTCGTGCTCAGCCTGGTACTGATGTTCAACCACCGTCCCGGGCGCTACATGGGCGTGTAGGCCGGGCTCTGCCCGGCAACCAGGAAGCCGCGTAGTGCCGGGCTCTGCCCGGCGACCAGAAAGCCGCGTAGTGCCGGGCTCTGCCCGGCAACCACAAACCCGTGTAGTGCCGGCCGCTGGCCGGCAACCAAAAAACCCATCGGCCGGGCAAAGCCCGGCGCTACGAACTGCGCAGGGCGGCGATGCGGGCATACACCGGGCAATCCTCGGCGTGTGCACCCGGCAGGTAGCCCAGGCTCATCAGGAACTCGCCGGTGATTTCACCGCCGGTGAACCGGAACGTTTTCTTGAACAGCTTCACCCACGTGGTCTTGTCCTGCGGATGATGGGCGTCCAGCCATTCCACGAAGCCACCATGGCTCTGCCGCAGCTGCTGGATCACCTGCGCATTGTGGATGGCCGCCAGTACCTTCAACCGGTTGCGGATGATGCCCGGATCGGCCAGCAGGCGATCGATGTCGTCCTGCCCGTAACCGGCCACCGTATCCACGTCGAAGCCATCGTAGGCGCGACGGAAACCTTCGCGCTTCTTCAGGATGGTTTCCCAGCTCAGCCCGGCCTGGTTGATCTCCAGCAGCAGGCGCTCGAACAGCTCGCGTTCGTCGCGTTGTGGGAAGCCGTATTCGTGGTCATGGTAATGGCCATGCACGGGATGGCCCGGGGCGATGCGACAGTATCCACTCATGGGCTTGGTGCCGGGTCTTCGGGGAAATTGTCCAGCAGCACGGGGCGGCCACCGTCCAGCGACAGCTCGGGCCAGCGCGGAACCGCAGGGGCGAGCTTGCCCGCCCGGATGGCAGCATGCACGCGCGCGCTGCCTCCGCCGCCAGCATCGCCAGCGCCCTGCGCGAATGCATAGCTGCCGACCTTTCGCCAGGCACCTCCGTCGGGCGTGTGCAGCAGGCAATGGGCGCCGGCGCCCGTGGGCAGGCTGCACAGCAGCACCTCGTTCTTCTGGTCGCCATCCAGGTCCCGGCTGAGTGCCACGCAGGGCGCTTGACCCTCCAGGCACTGGCCGGCGGGCAGCTTGCGCTGCAGCACCGCCTGCCACCAGCTTTCCGGTGGTTGCGGAGAGTGCGCTGCCAGCAGAATCCGCGCGCGCAGTGCAGAGAGATCGCGGGCGCCGGCATCGATGGGCGGACCTTCCCATCGCGCGCTGCGTCCCAATGCCTGTGCTATCACACTGGCGGCCCGCGCATCCGACTGCACGCTTGCGTGCTTCTGCAGCTCACGCAGCAGGGCGACGCCGCGATGGCCGACTTCGAAACGCAGCATCAGTGCGTCGGCAGCTGTGAGGCGGGCGGGCTCGGCCAGCAGGCGCGCGCGCTGGCTGGCAAGCGTGATGCGCACCGGGTCCAGCAGCGGAGAACTACCCAGCAGCGCCGCTGCCAGCACGACCCAGCACATCGCGCGGTTCACCGGCTCCAGCCGTTGCAGCCAGCGCCCGGCACGGTGCAGCGGCGCCAGCGCATAGCCTGCGGCGTAACCGGCTACCAGCAGCGCGGTAAGGGCACCCCAGAAGCGGTCCAGCGTCCAGCCATGTTGGCCGATGCGCAGGGCCATGGCGTAGATGGCCAGGCCGGCCAGCACCGGCAGGGCGACCAGGCCGCCCTCCACCAGGCCACGCAGCCACCGCGGGTACGGGGGGCGCTCGTCGTCGTGCTGGTAAACCGCATTGGTGAAGGTGATCAGCAGCAGTGCCAGGGTGAGGAGCAGGCTGGCCGCCGAGCGTGTCGCCCACAGCGGCTGCAGACCGGTAAACGGCAGGCTGAGCACGAACAGCACGGCGATGAAGGACAGCAGCGGCAGCAGCCCGCGACAGATCGCGAACAGCACCAGCCGGGTAATCTGGATGGCACGCTGCTGGGTGCGGCCGATCAGCACGCCGAAGCCGGCCAGGGCACCGGTGGCCAGGGAAATGAAGGCGGCCTGCTGGAACAGGTCCTTGAAGAAATCGATTTTCAGCAGGCCGAACAATGCGGCCCACAGCCACAGCAGCAACCAGGTGAGGCCGGTGAAGAACAGTGCCAGCGCCAACGTGAGCCCGTTCTGCCATGCGTGCTGGAACAGCGCGTCGTAGCTGGCCCGCCAATGGCCGTGCTGCAGCCGGTGCTGCCACCACGGCAGCAGGATGAACGTGGCGATGGCCATGGCAAGGGAAAATGGCGTGCGCAGCGGCGCGGCGTCCAGGCTGCTGTCGCCGCGCAGGTTCCAGGCGACCCAACTGGCCAGCGCCACCACCACCAGTGATCCAGCCAGCGCATGCAGCCACAGCCGACGATCACGCAGGTTCACAACGGTCAGGGCGATGGCGGTCGGTATGGTCAGTATCCACGCATGCCAGCGATAGCGCGATCCGACATCCTGGAATGGCCAATGACCGTCGAACTGATACGCCGCATAGAGCGCCAACCCCTGGAGCAAGGCGATGAGGACAACGGCGCTGCGCGTGCTGGCAGGCAGTGACGTACTGGATGTCATCGCAGGATCTTCGCGGCTGGAGATGCCATCCTACCGTCTCACGCCGACATGCGGTCCAGAGGTAGAATGCTCGCCATGCCCGTGATGCCTACTTCCCTTGCCAATCACCTGCTGGTCGCGCTGCCGTCGCTGACCGATGCCACTTTCGCCCGCAGTGTCGCGCTGATCTGCCAGCACGACGAGAACGGAGCGATGGGGGTGCTGGTCAACCAGCCTTCGGAATACAGCCTCGGTGAAGTGCTGGCGCAGATGGATATCGCCACCGACGATGAAGCGTTGCGCGCCCGCGTGGTGCTCAACGGCGGTCCGGTGCATCCCGAGCGTGGCTTCGTGATCCATGACGACGCGCGCGGCTGGGATTCCAGCCTGGCCGTCGGCGAGGGCCTGTTCCTGACGACATCGCGCGACATCCTGGAAGCGATGGCCAGCGGGGAAGGTCCGGCCAATGCGCTGGTCACCCTGGGCTGCGCCGGCTGGGCCGATGGCCAACTGGAAAGCGAACTGGCCGAAAACAGCTGGCTGGCGGTGCCTGCCGATTCCAGCGTGCTGTTCGATACACCGCTTGAGCAGCGCTGGCAGGGGGCGGCCTCGCGCATCGGCGTGGACCTGTTCCGGCTAACCGATTACAGCGGCCATGTCTGAAGCGCCGGTCATCCGCCGCGACGGTACGGTGCTCGGCTTCGATGTCGGTTCGCGGCGGATCGGCGTGGCCATCGGTAGTTCCTTCGCGGCGCACGCACGCGCGGTGGCGGTCATCGATGTGCATGGCAACGGCCCGGACTGGAGCGCGGTCGAGCGGCTGCTGAAGGAATGGAAACCCGATGGCCTGGTGGTGGGTGATCCGTTGACCCTGGATGGCCAGGACCAGCCCAACCGCAAGCGCGCGCAGGGCTTCGCCCGCCAGCTGCGGGAACGTTACAAGCTGCCGGTGGTGATGATCGACGAGCGTTCCAGCTCGGTCGAAGCCGCACGCCGGTTCGCGGTCGAGCGCGCCGAAGGGCGCAAGCGTCGCCGCGATGCCGCCGCACTGGATGCGGTGGCCGCCGCCGTGATCATCGACCGCTGGTTGTCCAGCCCGGACGACGCCACTCCTCTTCCCTGAGCTGCCCGATCTCCTGCCCATGACTGCTTCGCAACTCGATTCCTCTGGACGCCTGCGCCACCTGCTTACCTTGGAAGGTCTGCCCCGCGAGACGCTGTTGCAGTTGCTGGATCGCGCAGGACAGATCCGCGATGCGGCCGTTGGCCGTGTCGGCAACAAGCGCGCGGTGCTGGCCGGTTCGGCGGTGTGCACGCTGTTCTTCGAGCCGTCCACGCGCACCCGAAGCTCGTTTCAGCTGGCCGCGCAGCGGCTGGGTGCGGACGTACTGAATTTCGATGCGTCCACCTCGTCCACGCGCAAGGGTGAAACGGCCATCGATACCCTGCGCAACCTGGAAGCGATGGGCGTGCGCGGATTCGTCGTGCGCCATCCCGATGATGGCGCGGTGGCCGGACTGGCTGCGGCGGCGGGCGAGGGCACGGCGCTGGTGAATGCCGGCGATGGCCGTAGTTCGCATCCCACCCAGGGATTACTGGACATGTTGACCCTGCGCCAGGCCAAGGGCAGCGATTTTGCGAAGATGAAGGTGTTGATCGTCGGTGACGTGAAGCATTCGCGCGTGGCCCGCACCGACCTGCATGCGCTGCGCACGCTGGGCGTGGGCGAGATCCGCGTGTGCGGTCCGCAGTCGCTGCTGCCGGACGACGATACCTTGAAGGGCTGCGTGGTCGGCGACGATTTCGATGCGATGCTGGACGGCGCCGATGCGCTGATGATGCTGCGCCTGCAGCGCGAGCGCATGGAAGAGGGCCTGGTGCCTTCACTGGAGCAGTATCACGCGCAGTATGGGCTGCACGCCGACCGGCTTGCCCGTGCAGGCAAGGACGTGGCGGTGCTGCATCCCGGACCGATCAACCGTGGTGTGGAGATGACCGACGACGTGGCCGACGGCCCGCAGTCGTGGGTGCTGCGCCAGGTCGCCAACGGCGTGGCCGTGCGCATGGCCGTACTGGAAACCCTGCTGGGCTGAAAGCGGCAGGGTAATGCCCGGGCAACACCGGCTCAACGCGATAGAGGGTAGTGCCGGCCGCTGGCCGGCAACCGCATGATGCCAGCAAGGCGTCATCCCCCTTCCATTGGCCAGAGCATCCAAGCATAGGGATACTCCCCAATCTTCTCTGTCAATCCCGCGCGAACCGGGTTGCCCATAATGTACATCGCCTGACGTCGCAGAGACTCTTCCGCGCGGACGGCATGATCGTAATAGCCCGCCTGCCATACGGCGCCACGCCGCGATTTCATGCGATTCAACGCCAGACCGCTGGATGATTTGAGGCGACGCACGACATCATCTAGTGTGCTCGCGCGCAGTTCCAGCAACCAATGCAGATGGTCGGGCATTACCACCCAGGCCAGTGACGTGACGAAACCGCGCTCTTCGATTTCCTTGAACTGTGTCAGGACGCAGCTGACCGGTTCCGGATCCGTAAACCAGCGATGGCGGAACTTCGTCGCTGTGGTGACAACGTATGGCTGCCCGATGATGGAGCATCGCCCGCGGCGGAGATGATTGCTGCTCATGATTCATCGTGAACATGTGCAGTGACGGAGGATGTCAGGGGGATGCGTGATGGAGTATCGGGATGCCGGCCAGCGGCCGGCACTACCCGGAGCCGGCTGGTTCAGCGCTTCTGCGCGAACAGCCATCGCCACATCGCCGGATCGGCGTAGGTGGCGTCCCAGGCGTTGTGGTTGCCCTGCGGGTATTCGGTATAACGCACGTCGCGGGCACCGGCAGCCTGGAAGGCGGCGTGCAGTCGGCGGTCGTCGGCCGGCAGCACCACATCATCCAGCGCCCCATGGAACATCCAGATGGGAACCTGCTTCAACTGCCGTGCCATCGCGGCGTACGGATCCGCCTCGTGCGCCACGGCTTCCACGAAAAGGGTCTGCCGTACCGCACGTGGTGCGAGAACCGCTCCACACACCGGCACGATCGCCGCGAAACGATGCGGATCGGCCAGCGCGATGTTCCAGCTGCCATAGCCTCCCATCGACATGCCAGTGAGGTACTGCCGCGATGGGTCCGCACCAAACTCGGTAATGGCGGCGTCCAGCGCGGCGATCGCTACCTGGTTGTTGCGGCCGGCCCATTCTTCGCCATCGGGCACCTGTGGCAGTACCACCAACGCCGGGAAATCTGCGTCGTGGGCTCGAAGATAGGGCCCCAGTCCCGCCTTGGTCTGCGCGGTGCCGTCGGTGCCACGCTCACCGGAACCATGCAGGAACAGCACCACCGGCAATGGACCGGAACCCTGTGCCGCCGATGCGGGAATGAAGACCTGGTAGGTGGCCGTACGTCCCTCCACGGTGACCGTACGTGCTTCGAAGCGACCGGTGGACGCCTGTGGGGTGCTGGCGCAGCCGACCAGCAACATCAGCAGGATAGCCAAGGCGGGCCAGCGTGATCGGGCACGGAGCATGACGGTTCCTTCGGGTAAGGCCGGGGTTTCATGATAAACGCGGATATGGAGCTGTGTTGGCCGACAGCCGGGCAGAGCCCGGCTCTACTTCAGCGTGGGAAGCTGGCGATGATGTCCAGCTGTTGCTGCGCCTCGGTATTGCCTGCGGCTGCGGCCGCCTGCACCTGGTCGATATCCGGATGCATGACCATCAGCAGCGGGTTTTCGCAGGATGGACAGTCGTATTCGGTGAGGTCTTCGTGGAGTTCCATCACCATGGCGCGCGAGTCTCCGCGCCATTCGCATGCGGCGCACGCATGCACCTGCTCGCGCCAGCCCGGCTGGAAATAGTTTTCGATGGTGGTGGCCATGCAGGATTCCGGTCAGTTGAGGAGGATCAGCGTGGCCAGGCCCAGGAAGCTGAAGAAGCCCATCACGTCGGTCACGGCGGTGACCACGACGGTGCCGGCCACGGCGGGATCGACATTCATGCGTTTGAGCAGCAGCGGCAGCAGCACACCGGCCAGTGCTGCCGCGCAGAAATTGATGATGAGTGCCAGGGTGATGACCAGCGACAACAGGAAGCTGTGGAACCAGAAGTAGGCGATCAGCCCCACCAGACTGCCGATCAGAACGCCATTGATCAGCGCCACACGGGCTTCCTTCCACAGCAGGATGCGCGCGTTGCTGGCGCCCACCTGGCCGAGCGCGAGGCCACGCACCATTAACGTCAGCACCTGCACGGCGGCATTGCCGCCCACGCCGGCGACGATGGGCATCAGTACCGCAAGCGCGACTATCTTCTCCAGCGTCAGCTCGAACTGGCCGATCACACTGGCGGCCAGGAACGCGGTGCACAGGTTGATGCCCAGCCAGACCACGCGGCCACGCACGGCGCGCTTGATCGGCGAGAACAGATCTTCCTCCTCGTCCAGACCCGCCGCGCCCAGTGCCTGGTGCTCGGCCTGCGAACGGATGATGTCCACCACGTCATCGATGGTGATGCGGCCGAGCAGGATGTTGTTGTCATCCACCACCGGCGCCGAAACCCAGTCATGATCGGAGAACTGGCGGGCCACTTCCTGGTCGCTCTCGCCGACGTCGATGGCCGGCTGTTCGTCATCGATGAGGCGGTTGATCGGCGTGGTGTCCTCGTGGGTGACCAGCGAGGCCAGCGATACCCGGCCGAGATACTGGTGGCGGCGGCTCACCACGAACAGATGATCGGTGTGGTCGGGCAGTTCGCCGCGCAGGCGCAGGTAACGCAGCACGACATCGACGTTGACGTCGGCGCGCACGGTCACCACGTCCGGGTTCATCAGGCGCCCAGCGGTATCTTCCGGGTACGACAGGACCTGTTCGAGGCGCTCGCGGTTTTCGCGGTCCATCGACTTGAGCACTTCATCGATGACGGTATCCGGCAGGTCTTCCACCAGGTCCGCCAGATCGTCGATGTCCAGGTCCTCGACGGCCGCGATGATCTCGTCCGGATCCATGTCGGCGAGCAGGCTTTCGCGTACCTCGTCGCCGACGTGGACCAGCACCTCGCCGTCGTCTTCCGGATCGACCAGGCCCCAGACGACCTCACGCTTTCCCGGTGGCAGCGATTCCAGCAGGTTGCCGATCTCCGCCGGCGCCAGGGTGTTGACCAGGCGGCGCACCGGTCCGAGGCGACCACTGTCCAGTGCATCGGAAAGCAGGCGCAGCTGGCGCGCGGTCTTGTCGTGGCGTACGGCTTCGGCCATGGGTACTCCCGCGGAAAAGGAAAGGCCGCGATCCTGTGCAGGATGCCGCATGAGGGGTCGTCAACGCGTCATTATCGCAAGCGGATGTGACCACGGGTAGAGCCATGATGCGGCGGCACGGTAGTGCCGAGCCATGCTCGGCAAAACCATCAGGAGCAGCACCTGTAGTGCCGAGCCATGCTCGGCAGCATCATCAGAAGCACCATCGGTAGTGCCGAGCCATGCTCGGCAACACGGCGCTCAGTGCTCGGCCAGCCAGCGCTCGATACCGCGCCGATCGCGTGCGGCCAGCAATTTCGGAGCATGCGCGCGCAACAGGCCCAAGTCGCTCTCGCGGATCGCGCGGCGCACTTCCAGCAGCGTGCCGGGATGCAGGCTGAACTCGGTGAGTCCCAGTGCCAGCAGCATTGACGTCAACCGTGCATCACCGGCGATTTCGCCACATACCGCCACCGGTATGCGATACCGGGTGCCGGTTTCGATGACCATCGCCAGCAACCGCAGCACGGCCGGGTGTAGTGGCGAATACAGTTCGCCCAGCGCTTCATTGTTGCGGTCCGCCGCCAGCAGATACTGCACCAGATCGTTGGTGCCGATGGAAAGAAAATCCACCAGGTCGATGAAGCTCTCCAGCGCGAGTGCGGCTGCCGGCACTTCGATCATCGCACCCAGTGGCACGTGGGCGGCGACCTCGTGGCCTTCGGCCAGCAGTTGTTCGGACAGCCTGCCCATGCGCCGGCGCACCGCCAGCAGCTCTTCCCGCGTGCTGACCATCGGCACCAGCACGCGCAGCTTGCCGTAGGCACTGGCACGCAGGATCGCCCGCAACTGGGTGTCGGCTACCTTGGGTCGTGCCAGCGAAAGCCGCACGCCACGCAGTCCCAGCGCGGGATTGTCCTCGTTGCTCAGGGTCAGGCCGGTGCGGTCGGCCTTGTCAGCGCCCAGGTCCAACGTCCGGATTGTCACTGGCCGGCCGGCCATGCCAAGCGCCGCATCGCGGTACGCCTGGAACTGCTCTTCTTCGTCCGGCAGCTCGTTGCGCTGCAGGAACAGGAATTCGGTGCGGTACAGCCCCAGCCCTTGCGCGCCAAAGGCATGCGCCTCGGTGACATCGTCCAGTGATTCGGCATTGGCCAGCAGGGCGATATCCACCTGGTCGAGCGTACGGCTGGGCTTGGTGCGCAGGCGGCCGAGCTCGCGCTGTTCGCGCGCGTGTTCCTTCAGCCGCACGCGGTAGTCGCGCAGATTGTCGGCCTGAGGGTTGACGGTGATGCTGCCATCACTGGCGTCGACGATCAGCACGTCGCCATCGCTGACCTTGTGCAGCAGGTTGGGGATGTTGACGATCAACGGCAGGTGCAGGCTGCGCGCGAGGATGGCACTGTGCGACAGCGCACTGCCGGCTGCGGTGATGATCGCGACCACGCCCTGCGACTGCAGCTGCGCCAGCTCTGATGGCGCGATGTTGTCGCAGACCAGGATTTCACCGGCAAGCCCTTTCACCGATGGCGGCAGTTCCGGTTGCAGGAAGGCGTGGATGCGGCCGATCACATGGTCCAGATCGTCCATGCGGCTTTTAAGGTACGCATCGTCCATGCCGTCGAACACCTTGGCCAGGCGATCGCGTTGCAGGCGTAGTGCGTAGCCCGCGCTGTAATGGCCGCTGCGGATCAGTTCGTCCAGCCCGTGCAGCAGTTCGGGGTCGTCCAGCAGCAAGGCGTGCAGGTCCAGGAACTCACCGACCTCCTGGTTCAACGCCCCCTTCAACCGCTGGCGAAGCTCGTGCATTTCCGCGCGGGCGGCCTCGACGGCCTTGTGCAGACGGCGCAGTTCCTTGTCCACCTGCTGGGGTACGACGCGCTGCTCGGCAACCTCCAGCGAATGCGGCAGGCGTACCCGGGCACGGCCCAGCGCGGTGCCGCGCGACGCGCCATGGCCGGACAGCAACAGCACCGGCCGGGGGCCGCTGGCGAGCTGTCCTGCGCGGGCGCGAGGCACCTCAGCTGTCCTCGTCGAAGCGACGTTCGAACAGCGCGACCACGGCATCCATCGCCGCCTGTTCGTCTTCGCCGCTGATGCGCACGGTAACCGGCGTGCCCTGGCCGGCGGCAAGCAGCATCACGCCCATGATGCTCTTGGCGTTGATTTCCCGGCCCTTGGCGGCCATGGTCACGTTGCAGCGGAACGGGGCAAGCTCCTGCACCAGCTTCGCGGTGGCGCGAGCGTGCAGGCCCAGGCGGTTGGTTACGGTGAGTTCTTGTTCAAGCATCGTCGATTATCGCTCCATTGCGTGCGCCCGCCGCCGCAGTAGCGGGCAGTTGATCCATTCCCTGTTCCGGATAATTCATCACCCGCAGCAGCATCGGCAGGCTCAGCGCCGCTACCCGCCGTGCCGGTGTCCCCAACCGTGCCAGTGCGGCGGCAAGGTTGCTGGGGCTGGCGCCGTACAGGTCGGTCAGGATCAGCACGCCCTGGCCGCCGTCCACCCGGCGCATGGCGGCCGAGGCAAGCGGAAGCAGGGTGTCCAGGTCTGCGTCGAACGGTACTTCGAAAGCTTCAGTCTTCAGCGGCAACTGCCGTAGGAGCCGGGTCGCCACAGCAAGCAGGGCGGGTCCGACACCAGGATGCGTTACGAGGAGAATGCCACAGGTCATTACCCAACGTTAACAGGTCAGGATGAAAGCGCGATAGCACGATCGCAGCGCCGCAGTGTTCCGTATTCAGGGAGGGGACGGAGGAGGTTATTTCCAATTAACCACCTCCGTCCCCATTTTTCAGTCGAGCTCGCGGTGGTAGGTGGCCACGTCCTGCCAGCCTTGCTCGCGGGCGTGGCGCGCCATGCGCTCGGCCAGGTATACCGAGCGGTGCTTGCCGCCGGTGCAGCCGAATGCGACGGTCACATAGCTGCGGGTGTCGTTGCCGAGTTTCGGCAGCCAGGTGTCGAGAAAATCCATCAGCTGCGCGAGATATCGCTGTACGTCCGGCTGGGCTTCCAGATAGTCGCGCACACCGCCTTCGCGACCGCTGAGCGGGCGCAGTTCAGGGTCCCAGTGCGGATTCGGCAGCACCCGGGCGTCGAAGACGAAATCGGCCTCGGCAGGCACACCGCGCTTGTACGCGAACGATTCGAACAGCAGCGAAAGCCGGGTCGCGTGGTCCAGTGCATACCCGGTGACGATCTGCCGCCGCAGCTGATGCACGTTGAGCGGGGTGGTGTCGATTATCGCGTCCGCAGCCGCGCGCAGCGGAGCGGTCAGTTCGCGTTCGCGCTCGATCGCTTCCGGCAGCGACAGCCCGAGCTGGCTCAACGGGTGTCGGCGGCGGGTATCGGCGTATCGCTTGAGCAGCGTTTCGTCGCTGGCTTCGAAGAACAGCAGCTGCGCGCGCACGCCGGCTTCCTCGGCCTGCTGGCGCCACTGCGTGAGCTGGCTGAGGTCGCTCTGTCCACGCACGTCGATGCCTACTGCCAGGCGGCGAGGTGGTGTGCCCGGTGCGCCCAGCACGCTGCGTACGAAATCCGGCAGGAGATCGATCGGCAGGTTGTCCGAGCAGTAGTAATCCTGGTCTTCGAACGTTTTCAGGGCGACGGATTTACCCGAACCGGACAGGCCGCTGACGATGATCAGGGGCGGGGCGGAGGGGGTGGCAGTGTTC
>JAEZCF010000157.1 GCA_023430045.1 Pseudomonadota bacterium
CTCCTGCCTTGTTCGAAAGCCATGACGATCAACGGTCGTCACCCACCGAATCAATCACCCACCCGCACGGCGTCCCGACAGCAGCACTAGCCGGTGTTCTGTACGCCCTGGGCGACGCCGTTCACGCATGCCACCAGCGCGCGCAGCAGGTCGTCATCCTCGCCACCGCTGGCCCGCCACCGCTGCAGCAGGTCCACCTGCAGCACGCTGATCGGGTCCACGTAGGGATTGCGCAGGCGGATGGATCGGGCGAGCCGTGGGTCATGTTCCAGCAGCGTCGCCTGCCCGGTCAGCGCCAGCAGCCACCGTTCGGTCAAGGCCCACTCGCGCCGTACCTGGGCGAAAAAGCCTTCATGCAGCGGCCCGGACAAGCGCGAAAACTGTTCGGCGATGGTGATGTCTCCCTTGGAAAGCACCATCGCGGTGTCGTCCAGGAAGGTGCGGAAGAACGGCCAGTCCCGTGCCATGACACTCAGCGTTGCCTCATGGCCCGCATCCACCGCTGCCTGCAGTCCGCTGCCCACCCCGAACCAGCCGGGAATCACCGCACGCGCCTGGCTCCAGCCGAATACCCACGGAATGGCGCGCAGATTGGAAAGCGCGGCGTCCTGGCCAAGCCGTCGCGACGGCCGCGAGCCCAGCGTCATCCGCTCGATCACATCAATCGGCGTAGCGCTACGGAAGTAGTCCATGAAGTGCGGCAGGCCGACGAAGGCGCGGTAGGCTTCACTGCTGGAATCGGCAACCACGTCCATCACCGGCCGCCACTGGTCTTCGCGCGGCTCCGGCGCGCGCGGGCGCAGGCTGGAGAGCAGCACCGCGCCGGTTGCCTGTTCCAGCGAGCGCAGCGCCAACGCGCGGATGCCGTATTTGCGGTGGATTACTTCGCCCTGCTCGGTCACGCGCAGGCGTCCGTCGATGCTGCCACGCGGTGAGGCATCCACCGCGCGGGTGGTCTTGCCGCCGCCACGGCTGATGGAGCCACCACGACCGTGGAAGAAGGTCAGCGCGATGCCAGCGCCAGCCGCCACGTCCATCAGCTCCACCTGCGCACGCTGCAGGCCCCAGCGCGATGCGGCGATGCCGCCATCCTTGCTGCTGTCCGAATATCCAAGCATCACCATCTGCACATCGCCACGCGCGCGCAGGTGCTCGCGGTAGACCGGATCCTGCAGCAGATCGCGCAGCGTCTCCGTGCCATGCCTGAGATCGTCCACGGTTTCGAAAAGCGGCGCCACATCCAGCGGCACGGCGCCGTCGTTGTCCAGCAGACCACCGCGGCGGGCCAATGCCAGCACCGCCAGCACGTCGCTGCGGTCGTGCGCCATGGAGATGATGTAATTGCCCAGCGCATCGGCACCATGCCGCCTGCGCGCGTCGGCCAGCGCGGCGAACACGGCGTCCAGGCGCTGGTTGCCTTCTTCGTCGGAAGGCGGCAGCGCCTGTGCGCCGCTGGCGTACGGTGCCAGCAGCGTGGCACGTCCGGTCGCGTCGAGTCCGTCCCAGGCCTTTTCTCCATCCAGCGCCTTCGCCAGCGCGCGGGCATGCACGCTGGATTCCTGGCGGACATCCAGTCGCGCCAGATGGAAGCCGAAGGTCTTCACGCGCCACAGCAGCCGCTGTACCGCGAAGCCACCGGCATGTTCGCCACGGTTGGCCAGCAGGCTGCCGTGGATCAACGTGAGATCGTCGATCAGCTCCTGCGGCCCCTCGTATGCAGCGGCGTCATCATCCAGCGTGGCCTGCAGGCGCGCGCGCATCCGGTCGTTGAGCAGGCGATACGGCATGTCGGCGTGGCGTGGCCGCGACTTCACCTGCGGGAGCAGCTGCCCGTATTCCGCCAGCCGTGCCTGCAGGGCACCGCTCACCCCTACGCGCTCGGTGGACTGGCTGAGCAGGCTGGCCAGCTGCAGCAGTTCCTTCTGGTACTGCGACAGCACCGCCCGCCGCTGTGCATCCAGGGTGGCGCGGATGGTGGTGGCATCCACGTTCGGGTTGCCATCCATGTCGCCGCCCACCCAGGTACCGAAGCGCAGCAAGCGCGGCAACGGCAAACCTTCGCCCCAGGTATCGCGCAGCGCCTGCTGCAGCGATTCGTACAGCACGGGGATCACCCGGTACAGCACCTGCACCAGGTAGAAGCCCACATGCTCGCGTTCGTCATCGACAGTCGGCCGCACCGGCGATGAGTCGGTGGTCTGCCAGGAAGCGGTGAGCGCCATGCGGAAGCGCGCGGCGTCGGCTACGGCTTCGCCCGGCGTGCGCTGGCCGTCCAGGTTGTCCACCAGGCTGGCCACCATGATCTGTTCCTTTTCCAGCAGCGCGCGGCGCACCGCTTCGGTCGGATGCGCGGTGAACACCGGCTCGATATCGATGCGCGGCAGCCACCGGGCCAGTTCTTCCAGCGTCACTCCCTGCGCCTTGAGCTGCTGCAGGGCATCCTGCAGGCCATCGGGCTGAGGCGCGTGCGTGCCGGCGCGCTGGTAGTCGCGGCGGCGACGGATGCGATGCACGCGCTCGGCGATGTTGACCACCTGGAAATAGGTACTGAAGGCCCGCACCATGGCCTCGGCCTGGTGCGGCGAGCATCCGGCAAGCTCATCGGCCAGATCTGACAACGGCGCATCGCTTTCGCGGCGCGCGATGGCGCGGGTACGTACCTGCTCCACATCATCGAAGAAGGCGCTGGATACCTGCTCCACCAGCAGATCGCCGACCAGTGCACCGAGCCGGCGCACGTCGTCGCTGAGGGCCCGATCGGGTGATGCGGTTCCATTGTTGCTGCGATGGGGCTGGGTCTGCACGCACTGGCCTCGCTGATGAACGTCCGTCAAGACTAGCGCACTGGGCGGCTGGGCGGCTGGGCCGCCCCAGGCAAGACGAAGATTTCTGCCGTGCCTGTCCCGGGGCTCGAATTGTGGAAGCGCTGCAGGCCGTGTGACGCAATGCTGCTCAGGCTCAACTTACGGAAATACCAATGTCTGTCCTGCCTGCTCTCTCCGCATGTCGCACCCCCGCCCTGGCGTGGCGCGCCGTGGTACTCCGTGACAGTGCTGCCGGCATCCGGCTTCTCGAGAATCACGAATGCACGCGCAATGCGAAGTTCGCTCTCAGGCTCATCCGCAATGAGCAATCCCGGCAGATGCATGATAGAGGCTATGCCGATGCTGACGTGTGTTCCCAGCGCCGTAAATTGCTCGACATAATCGATGGAATGGTTGGGGCAAAGCCCAGGACGCAGCGGCTTTTCTGGCGGCCGGCGCAATCGCCGGGTGCGTTTTCCTGCCCGTCCAGATCCGTGATTCGTGCGAATGCGTATCCGCAGGGGCTGGTTGGCCCAGCAGAAGGATCCCCAGAAGAGTTCTCAGAGGGCTTCATCCGTCGTCTGGAGAGTATCTGCTCATTGGACCGGCAAATTCCCGCAGTCGGCTGGTTCAGCCCCAACTGGTTCACGTATACGCGGCCGGCGCATCAACCACCAGGACAGGCCGCTACACCCACCGTGAAGTCCTCAAGAGAATTTTCGGAAGGCTTCATCGGCCGTCTGGAGAAAATCTCTTCATTGAACCAACCTGGTCAACACGTTGCGGCATTCGACCTGTTCACCTACGACTGGTCCACCAACGCGCGTGCGGCGTATCCCGCCTCCTGTCAGCACGATGTGGCCGCCGTCGAACAGGGTGCAACCGGTTCCCGGCGCGACTCTTCCAGTTCGTTCGGCACGACGATCTCCGCAACATCGCTGGTCGAGGCTCGCCCGCCGTATGGCTCGCCCGCGCTTGGGTACCCGCCAGAAAGCAATGGCCGCTCACCCATCGTCCCACCATTTCCGGAATCCGACAGCGAAGACAACGCGTTCATTTGCGGGCCACAAGAGCCCTTGGCGCGACCAGATGTTTCTGTAGATCCGGACATACCCACATCGTCTGCGCTGCGGTCTGCCCCTGACGCGAAAAACACCGGTCCGGTCGCTGACCTGTCGAGCCTGTCGAAGCACCAGTACGAGAGCCTGCTGGCACAGGTTCCTCCACAGGACCATGAGCAGGTCTTTGCAGAGCTGAAGGGACTGGAACAGGATCTCCTCAAACTATTCGACAACCATCTGTGCTTCTTCGGTCGGGACAGAAAGACAATGGAACTTCTAATTGCCAGCGCGCAATGCTCCAGGCCACGTCTGAATTCGATGATGGAAAAGATTTACGGCAAGAGCGTCAAAGAGGCGATTGACGCTATCGTGCAGCATTTCCGCGATGACAATGAACGCATCATTCTGGACCAGCAGCAGATCTGCCTGGATGTAAAAGACCGTCTGCTCAAGACGCTGCCGGCCATCCTGACCAGGCAATTGACAACGCTTGGGACGTTCGACGCGAACGCCGATCGACTGTTGAAACAGCTGGGGGCGACATATGAACGGATAACGACTGCGGACGGCAAACTCAATGGAGTACAGAAGGAACTATTCAAAGCCCTGGACGCCGATGCGCGCGCGATCATTGCGGCACACCACGCGTCACTTGCCAGCCAAGTCATCTGAAAGCTCGGCTGCCGGTCCCGCAGCATCCGTGGTAGACGAGCCCACGGAAGAGAACATCCAGCGGTGCCATGGCAGTGACCGTTTGCCACGATTGCGTCAGGACTGTCAGCAGCTGAAAAGTCGAGCAGCGTCGGGCAGCACCGCAGGCTACCCGGAGTGACCCGCCCGAAGGCCGATCCTCCAGGCAGCCATCCAGCGTGTCATGTCGCCGTCCTCAGCGACGCGGCGCTGCCCGGCCCTCCGCAGGTACACCGATGGTCTGTTCAAGCCAGCGCTCGCTTTCGGCCAGCATGGTCATGATCGATTCGCGTGCGCGATACGCATGCGATTCGTTCGGCAGCATCACCAGGCGCGCCGTGCCACCCAGGCCCTTCACCGCCGCGAACATGCGCTCGCTCTGCATGGGGAAAGTGCCGGAATTGTTGTCGTCCACGCCGTGGATGAACAGGATCGGGTCCTTGATGTCACCAGCGTAGTTGAACGGCGACATCTTCAGGTAGGTCTCCTGCGCCTGCCAGTAGTTGCGCTCCTCGGCCTGGAAGCCGAAGGGCGTGAGCGTACGGTTGTAAGCGCCGCTGCGTGCGATGCCCGCCTTGAACAGGCGGCTGTGCGCCAGCAGGTTGGCGGTCATGAAGGCGCCATAGGAATGCCCGCCGATGGCGATATGGTCGCGATCGGTCACGCCGCGCCGCACCACTTCGTCCACTGCCGCCTGTGCGTTGGCGACGAGCTGTTCAAGGTAGGTGTCGTTCGGCTCCTTGTCGCCTTCGCCGATGATCGGCATCGTCGGGCTCGCCAGCACCACATAGCCCCTGGCCAGGAAGGCCTGCGGCCCCCAGTAGCTGATCGCGTTGAAACGATAGGGCGAATCCGTGACCTGGCTGGCCGCCGCTGCGCTCTTGTACTCGCCCGGGTAGGCCCACATCAGCAACGGCCGCGGGCCATCGCGTTTCGGATCGTAGCCGGGTGGCAGCAACAGGGTGGCGGTCAGGTCCACGCCATCCTTGCGCTTGTAGCGGATCTGCTCCTTCACCACGCCACGCAGCTGCGGCAGCGGGTGGGCAAAACGGGTCAGCGCGCGCGGTGCCGCATCATCACCGGCAGCAACCGGCTGCACGAAATAATTCGCCGGCTCTTCCGGGCTTTCCCGGGTGAGCAGCAGCGACGAAGCATCGTCACCCAGGAGGGCGATCGGCTGCGAATAGGTAGGCGCCTGCGAATGGAACAGGCGGGTGGCCTTGCCACTGGCCAGTTCGTAACGGTCCACGAAGGGTCGGTCGCCCTCCGGCGAGGCGCCGGCCCCGTAGAAGTAGATGCTGCCGCCATCGATACTGGTCTGCAGCAGTGCACGGCCGCTGTCGTCGCGCAGCACGCCCGGCTTGCCCGGATCGCTGTAACGGTCCTGCGCATCGCGGTCGAACAACAGCTTCGGCTCGGTCGACGATTCATCCGGCGCGATCAGCCAGGATTTCGTACGGCGGTTTTTCCACCACGATTCATTGAGCAGTGCCAGATCGCCGCGCCCCCAGGTAATGCCGGCAAAACGGCTGCCCAGGCGGGCCAGGGTCACCGGCGGCCTGTCGAACGGCGCCACCTGCATGAACACCGCATCGCGGATCGCCGCATCGCGGTTCGGATCGCCACCATCCTGCGCCTCGGCCCAGACCAGGGTGGCCGGTACATCGGCGCGCCAGCCGATATCGCGCACGCCGGTGACTTCGGCATCGTTGCCGGTCGGCAGGCCCTCCACCAGCGGACGCACGGCGACGGTATGCACCAGCGTGCCGGTACGGTCCAGCACTTCGATACGGCGCGGGAAGCTGCTCACCGGCACCACGTACGAATACGGCCGCTGCACGCGCTGGCTGAGCAGGAACCGGCCATCCGGGGACAGGTCCAGGCCGAGATAGACGCCCGCCACGCCAACCGCACGCGACTGGCCGTCCAGGCCGATTTCCATCGGCTGGGCGGTGGCGTAGTAATCGAACACGCGCGCATCGGCTTCGTTGCGCAGCAGGTCCTGGTAGGTGCGGATGGACACCACGCCGCTGCCTTCGCTGGTCTGCTGCACTGCCGGGCCGGTCGGGGTCACATTGCCCGACGGCGGTGCGCCCGCGCCGGCCACGCGGCTCATGATCAGCAGGCCACGGCTGTCCGGCAGCCACTGGTAGCCATCGCCGAGCACTGTGTTCAGCTCGCCGCGCAGCCGGCGCGCGGTGGCTGCGGCCACATCCACCAACCACAGTTCGTTGGCGCCGGTGGCCGCATCCACCTGGTTGAAGGCGAGCCATTTCTGGTCGGGCGACCAGGCCAGGCTGGCCACGGAAAGCTGCGCCGGCAGGCCGCTGATCTGCCGCTCCCTGCCATCTTCAATCCCCAGCAGCCACAGCTTCGATCCGTAGCTGAAACGACTGTCAGAGAAGCTGCGCGGATTGATGCGGCGGCCGGCCAGCTTCAGTTCCGGCTGCGCCACCACCTCGATGGACGGCAGCGACGGCATCTGCAGCATCGCCGCGACATCGCGCCGGGGTGACAGGAACAGCGTCGGTGCACGCGGCTGGTCCACCACGGCCTGCAGCGCCGCCGAAGGCAACTGGTAGCCGGCGGCTGGCCGGGCCGCTGTGGGTGCCGAGGCATCGGCCCAGGCGGCCGGCACGACCGCCAGCAATGCCATAGACAGGACCGCACCGGTCCAACGTCCTGTACGGCGCACGCGCTTGCTCATGACCATTCCTTCGCTGCAGGTGAATACCCGACCTTAACAGCCGCGGCGTCTTTCACCCCCTGCCGATGGTTGGGCACGGCACAGGCGGCGATATAATGGGCGCTCCCCCGCCGAGGGGCGCTGCGACCGGAGACTCCCGGCCAGGCTCGGAGGGTGGCGATGCACAACGGCGCCCGGACAGATGCGAGCACACGCTCGCCTACAACCGGAGCTTTCAATGAACGCTGTTGCCAGAACCTTCTCCACCGAAGGTGATTACAAGATTGCCGATATTTCGCTGGCCGACTGGGGCCGCAAGGAACTGGACATCGCCGAGCACGAGATGCCGGGCCTGATGTCGATCCGCCGCAAGTACCAGGCCGAGCTGCCCCTGAAGGGCGTGCGCGTGACCGGTTCGCTGCACATGACCATCCAGACGGCGGTGCTGATCGAAACCCTGAAGGACATCGGCGCCGACGTGCGCTGGGCGTCCTGCAACATCTTCTCCACCCAAGACCATGCCGCCGCCGCCATCGCAGCGACGGGCACCCCCGTGTTCGCCTGGAAGGGCGAGACGCTGGAGGAATACTGGGACTGCACGCTCGACGCGCTGACCTTCACCCTGGCCGACGGCACGCTGACCGGTCCGGAGCTGGTGGTGGACGACGGCGGCGACGTCACCCTGCTGATCCACAAGGGCTACGAGCTGGAAAACGGCAGCACCTGGGTCGATGAAAAGGCTTCTTCGCACGAAGAACAGGTCATCAAGAACCTGCTCAAGCGCGTGCATGCCGAGCGTCCGGGCTACTGGACCCGCGTGGTCAAGGACTGGAAGGGTGTTTCCGAGGAAACCACCACCGGCGTGCACCGCCTGTACCAGCTGGCCCAGGCCGGCACGCTGCTGATCCCGGCGATCAACGTCAACGATTCGGTCACCAAGAGCAAGTTCGACAACCTGTACGGCTGCCGCGAGTCGCTGGCCGATGGCCTCAAGCGCGCGATGGACGTGATGCTGGCCGGCAAGGTCGCGGTGGTCTGCGGTTACGGTGATGTGGGCAAGGGCTGCGCCGCTTCGCTGCGTGCCTATGGCGCGCGCGTGGTGGTCACCGAGATCGATCCGATCTGCGCCCTGCAGGCGGCGATGGAAGGCTTCGAGGTCAACACCATCGAGTCGACCCTCGGCCGTGGCGACATCTATGTCACCACCACCGGCAACAAGGACATCATCCGCATCGAGCACCTGAGCAAGATGAAGGACCAGGCCATCGTCTGCAACATCGGCCACTTCGACAACGAGATCCAGGTCGATGCGCTGAACGCCTTCGCCGGCGTGCAGAAGATCAACATCAAGCCGCAGGTCGACAAGTACATCTTCGACAACGGCAATGCGATCTTCCTGCTGGCCGACGGTCGCCTGGTGAACCTGGGCTGCGCCACGGGCCACCCGAGCTTCGTCATGTCCAATTCGTTCGCCAACCAGACGCTGGCACAGATCGACCTGTGGGCCAACAAGGACAGCTACGAGAAGAAGGTGTACCTGCTGCCGAAGAAGCTGGACGAGGAAGTGGCGCGCCTGCACCTGGAGAAGATCGGCGTGAAGCTGACCACGCTGAGCCAGGAACAGGCGGACTACATCGGCGTGCCGGTGGAAGGCCCGTTCAAGCCGGATCATTACCGCTACTGATCGCGGGGGTTGCCGGCCAGCGGCCGGCAC
>JAEZCF010000032.1 GCA_023430045.1 Pseudomonadota bacterium
CCCCCCCCCCCCCCCCCCCCCCCCCCCCCCCCCCCCCCCCCCCCCCCCACTACCGCAGCCCGGTATAATCGGCGCCTGATCCAATACCGGACCGCCCCTTGAACGACACGCACGAACCCGTCGTCTCCGAACTGATCGACCTGCTCAGCCTGGAGCGGCTCGAGGACAACCTGTTCCGCGGCCAGAGCCGCGATATCGGCACCAAGTACGTGTTCGGCGGGCAGGTGCTGGGACAGGCGCTGGCCGCAGCGCAGGCGACGGTGGACAACGGCCGCCATGTGCATTCGCTGCATGCCTACTTCCTGCGGGCCGGCAACATCGACCACCCCATCGTGTACGACGTGGACCGCACCCGCGATGGCGGCAGCTTCTCCGTGCGCCGGGTCACCGCCATCCAGCACGGCAAGGTGATTTTCTTCTGTGCCGCCTCGTTCCAGCAGGAGGAAAGCGGCGCCGAACACCAGCACAAGATGCCCGAAGTGCCGCAGCCGGAAGACATCGAGCCGAACCGACCGCTGCCGCAGGAGGTGCTGGAACGCCTGCCGATCAAGGTACAGCGCTGGCTGTCGCGCGGTGGCCCGTTCGAGTTCCGGCATGTGTACCCGCGCGACGAACTCAATCCCCCCAAGCGCCCGCCCTACCATCAGGTCTGGTTCCGCCTGACCGAACCGGTGGGCGATGCACCGGAACTGCACCAGGCGCTGCTTGCCTACGCATCCGATTTCCATCTGCTGGGCACTGCCACGTTCCCGCACGGCATCAGCTACTACCATCCGCACGTGCAGATGGCCTCGCTGGACCATGCCATCTGGTTCCACCGCCCCTTCCGTGCCGACGACTGGCTGCTGTATTCGCTGGACAGTCCCAGTGCGCAGGACTCGCGTGGCCTGGCCCGCGGGCAGTTCTTCGACCGCCATGGACGCCTGGTGGCCAGCACCGCGCAGGAAGGCCTGATCCGCGTGGTGCCCGACAGTACCGCAGCCGCCGCCGTACCGGCCAGGGAGTGAGGTCCACGCGATGAGACAGATCTTCAGCAGCCAGCGCGTGGAAACCGTGGAGGGCGTGGCCGAGCTGCTGCGCAGCCATGACATCGAAGTGAGGGTGACCGGCGGTCGCACGTACCACAGCCGGCGCAGTGGGCAATTCAGCTATCTGGACGAAGGCAAGGGTCAGCGGTTTCCCACCGTCTGGGTGGTCCGCGCCGACGACCAGCCACGTGCACGCGACATCCTGCGCGATGCACGCCTGCTCGACACCACCCGCCGCGATCATCCCACCGCCGAATTCGCGTTCCGCGATACTGCCGCGCCGGCCTCCGGACGTGGCTGGGCATGGCGGATCCGCATCGCGCTGCTGGTGGTGATCGCCGCAGTGGCGCTGTTCATCGCGCTGGGACATCGCAGCGCGCAGCAACCGGCGGCACCGGTGCCCACATCCGCCCCGCAACAACCGCAAGCCGCGCCGGAGCAGGAAGAAGAAGTCCGCGTGCGCATCCAGCCAGCGGAATGATCACGTAGTGCCGGCCTCTGGCCGGCAACCGCAAACCATTCAACGATCACGTAGCGCCGGCCTCTGGCCGGCAACCGAACTTTCCCGGCTGCCGGCCGGCGGCCGGCACTACCGTTGAATCCGGTCACATTCGCGGTGCCGCTCCGTCATGGGACACAATCCCGACAGGAGGCTGCCCATGTCCGTTGTCGCCGCAACCATCGACGAGACCCTGCATCGTGAACTGCCCGCTGCGGCGGGCGGCTGCCAGCATGCCTATGGGCGCATCGTCCTGGCGTGCCAGAACACCATCACCGCCATCGCGCTGGCCATCACCCGCGATCGCCACGCCAGCGAGGACATCGCGCAGGAAGCGTTCGTACGCGGTTGGCAGCAGCTGCACCAACTGCGCAATCCGTCCAGCTTCATGCCGTGGCTGCGGCAGATCACCCGCAACCTTGCCCGCGACTGGCTGCGCATGCAGCGCGGTCGCCCGTTGTCCGGTGATGCTGCGGACCTGGCCATCAGCATGGCCGCCGACCCCGCGCCCGACGCCGCCGACCGCCTGCTGCGCCTGGAAGAAGAAGTGGCGGCCGAAGACATCATCTCCGCCCTGCCCGAGGACAGCCGCGAAGTGCTGCTGCTGTATTACCGCGAAGGACAGCGCTCGCAACAGGTGGCGGGGCTGCTCGGGCTCAGCGACGCGGCCGTGCGCAAGCGCCTGTCGCGCGCACGCGGCCTGGTTCGCGACGGAATGCTGCAGCGCTTCGGTGAATTCGCGCGCAGCAGCGCACCCAGCGCGGCGTTCGCCACCACCGTGGTGTCGATGCTGATGGTGGTCGCGCCCGGTAGCGCCAGTGCGGCCATCATGCTCGGCACCACGGTCGGGGTGGGAGGCACCAAGCTGGGCCTGGGCGGCGCCAGCGCCGGCTCGGGAACCGCGCTCGGCACGTTGACCGCCGCTGCGGCCCAGTTGCCAGCCGTCGCGGACAGGATCAGCTGGGGGGCGATCGGCTTGGCGGTGGCGCTCGGGACCGCTGCCTGCTACCTGGGCGGGCGCTACCTGATGTCCTTCGCGGAAACGCACGAGGAGCGCGCGCGCATCCGCCGTTTCGTGCACCTCAATACCTTCACCGCGCTGGCGGTGTGCCTGGCGGTGCTGCTGATGTCGGTGCTGTCGCTGCCCATGGTGTCCGAGCTGGCTGCGCTGGCGATCGGCATGGCGGTGATCTGCTGGCAGATCCTGGTGCCACTGCAGCGGATCATGATGCCGCTGGTGGCGCGCGATGCCGCACGCCGCGGGCGCAGCGGCAGGAACTGGACGTATGAAATGCTGTACGGGCGCTCGGCCGTCGTCGCATCGTTGCTGATCGTGGTGGCCGGCCTGGCGTGGGTGCTTTCCAGGAACGGCGCGTTGTAGCCGGCAGGGCCGACCCGTGGATCGGCTCTGCCAGGGCAGGCCGACCGGAGGATTCCCGGCCGGCCGCCATCCTCAGCGTGCCGGGCGCTGACCGCCGACCGGCGGCTTGCCGGCGTGGCGGGCGCCATGCATCGGGCCCTTCGCGGCATCGAACTCGGCCTTGCTCAGCTGGCCATCCTTGTTGGTGTCGGCAGCGGTGAACCAGGCATCGCGATGCTGCTTCATGCGCAGCTCGCGGTCGGCCTTGTCCAGGAAGCCATCCTTGTTCACATCCAGCGTGTCGAAGCGTTCGGCCAGGCGCGGGTCTGCCTTGGCTTCATCACGGCTGATACGGCCGTCCTTGTTGGCATCCAGCTTTGCCCAGGCGTCACCATGGCCACGGCCCGGGCCGCGACGACCATGCTTGCCACGCGGCATTTCCTCACGCGAAAGCCGGCCGTCCTTGTTGCTGTCCAGCTGGTCGAAACGCTCGGCCAGGCGCGGCGAGGCGGAAGCTTCCTTGCGGTCGATGAAACCATCGTTGTTGGTATCCAGCTTGACCGGGCGCTGCGCGGCGGGCGGGACATCGGCAGCCAAGGCGACGCCGGCGGCGGAGGTGCTCAGCAGCAGGGCAAGCAGCAGGGGGGTACGCAGGGTCATGGGTCACTCCAATGTTGGGTCAGGTCGGGGTGAGCTCGTCACCCTCGTAGTACAGACAACGCATGGCCACGCCACCGGTTGACCTCGGCAGCGGGCGCGTTCATCGGGCAGACAGTCGCGTCTGCTGCGACATGCACGGGCTATCCTGTGCAGATGGCGATTCACGGCAACCGAGACGACGAACTGCGGCTGTTCCAGACCGGGGAACATCCGTGCGGCTACTGGCCGGACCGCACTGCGCGCGATCTGGTGCTTGACCCGAACGACCGCCGGCTCGGCGGGCTGTATCCGATGGCGCTGGGCTGGGGCTTCCGTCGCAGCGGCGATCTGGTCTATCGCCCGCACTGCGCGCAGTGCCACGCCTGCGTGGCCGTGCGCATCCCGGTCAACCGCTTCGCCCCGGACCGCAGCCAGCGGCGCTGTGCCCTGCGCAACGCCGACCTGGAAGTCCGCATCACCGCTGCGGCGCCGCGCGAAGAGCTGTTCCAGCTGTACCACCGCTACCTGGCGCACCGGCACGCCAACGGCGGCATGGACGACCACGGTCCGCACGAATTCGAGCAGTTCCTGATCGGCAGCTGGTCGCATACCCGCTTCATGGAAATCCGCCTGCCGCCGCTGAAAGGCGGCCCCGGGCAGCTGGTCGGCGTGGCCGTCACCGATGTCACCGACAACGGCCTGTCGGCGGTCTATACCTTTTTCGATCCCGCCCACGCCGAACGCGGGCTGGGCACCTTCGCCATCCTGCAGCAGATCGACTGGGCGCGCCGCGAGGGGCTGGCGCATGTCTATCTGGGCTACTGGATCCGCGATCACCGCAAGATGGATTACAAGCGCCGCTTCCGTCCGCTGGAAGCCTACGACGGGCGACGCTGGAATGATTTCGACAGCGAACGGGCCGGGCGCTGACAAGCCGCTGACACCGGACCGGGTGCACAATAGCGCCCATGAAAATCCAGACCTTCCGCCTGCCCCTGCTCACCGCCGCCCTCGCCCTGCTGTGCAGCGCCTGCACGCAGTTGCCCGAACGGACCTCCTCGATGCAGCCTTCTTCCGTAACCACGTTGCGGTTGGCGACGTACAACACCTCGCTGTATTCGGACGAGGCCGGCGGCCTGATCCGCGAACTGGAAGGCGACAGCGCGCACGCGCGCAAGATCGCCGCCGTACTGCAGCAGGTACGTCCCGATCTGGTGCTGCTCAACGAATTCGATTTCGACGACGCCCACCGCGCCGCCGACCTGTTCCAGCAACGCTACCTGGACGTGGCGCAGGCCGGCGGCGGCGAGCCCCTGCACTTCGCCTACCGCTACCTGGCACCGGTCAACACCGGCGTGCCCAGCGGGCTGGACCTGGACAACAACGGCGAGGTGGGCGGCGAAGGCCGCAGCCGCGGCAATGATGCCTGGGGCTACGGCCTGCACCCCGGGCAGTACGGCATGCTGGTGCTGTCGCGCTATCCGATCGATGAAGCCCAGGTGCGCAGCTTCCAGCTGCTGAAGTGGAGCACCCTGCCCGGCGCCATACGTCCGCTGGATCCGCGCACCGGCAAGCCTTTCCACAGCGATGCGGTGTGGACGCAGCTGCGCCTGTCCTCCAAATCGCACTGGGATGTCCCGGTGAAGACACCGGCCGGCGTGGTGCATGCACTGGTTTCGCACCCGACACCGCCGGTGTTCGATGGTCCGGAAAAGCGCAACGCAGCGCGCAACCATGACGAACTGCGGCTGTGGCAGGACTACCTGTCGGCCGGCGACAAACCGTGGCTGTGCGATGACCAGGGACGTTGTGGCGGCCTGGCGCAGGATGCGCGCTTCGTGATCCTGGGGGATCTGAACAACGATCCGGTGGATGGGGACGGGCGCCATGAAGGCATCGTCGAACTGATCGAGCATCCGCGCGTGCTGCGCCATCCGACGCCCGCCAGCGTGGGCGGTGAACAGACCAGCCTGGCTTACGCCGCCCGGGGCATCGTGCGGCGGGGTGCGCCGATGCATGCCACCGGCGATTTCGGACCGAAATCCGGCACGATGCGGCTGGACTACGTGCTGCCCTCGGTCGGCTTCAACTACCTGGGCGGCGGTGTCTTCTGGCCGGCCGAAGGCAGCGCCGAAGCGAAGATCGCCGATGGCAGCGACCATCACCTGGTCTGGGCCGACGTGGCGCCATGACCGCCACGTAGAGCGGGGCTCTGCCCCGCTTGCCGGTAAGTAGAGCGGGGCTCTGCCCCGCTGCG
>JAEZCF010000135.1 GCA_023430045.1 Pseudomonadota bacterium
CAGCAGGCCCTCGCTGTCCATGCGCGTTGGCGCCTGCGCGTGTTCGATGCCGGCGGCCCGCAGGGCGCGCAGGGTGCCATGGCCCACCGCCAGCCACGGCCGCATCGGCGCCTGCCAGAACACCGGGCCCAGCGCCGCCGCGGCCACCACCGCCGCCGGGCTGGTGAAGATCACCCGCGATGCCTGCAGAGCGGCCTGCAGCTGAACGCCAGCCATCGCCGCATCCGTCCGTTGCAACCGCCAAGGCGGAAGCGCGAGCGTGCTGCCGCCCAGCGCCGCGGCCGCTGCGCGCAGCACGGCCTGCTGTCCCTGCGGGCGCAGGGACAGCAGCGTCCAACCACACGGTTTCGCATGTTCGTCCATTGCCTGCATTATGCGGGCCCGCGTTGTTTCAGGTTGTCCCAGCCGATGTCCGTCGAACCCGTTACCTCCTCGCTGCTGGTCCTGCAGCAGGTGCTGGACAGCATGCCGCCGGTGCGCGCCATGCAGCTCCGCCTTGAAGGCTATGCCGCCGGCCAGCTGCAGCTGACCGCACCGCTGTCGGCCAACGTCAACGACAAGGGCAACGCCTTCGGCGGCAGCCTGGCCTCGGCCATGACCCTGGCAGGCTGGGCGCTGGTGACCCTGCGCCTGCGGCTGGCCGGCCATGACGCGGAGGTGTACGTGGCCGACAGCCAGCTGCGTTACCGCGCGCCGGTGTATGGCGACCTGCACGCCCAGGCCGAAGTCGCCCCGGACAGCGACTGGGACACCTTCCTGGCCACATTCCTGCAGCGTGGCAAGGCGCGTATCGGCGTGGTCGCCGTGCAGCCGGGCAGCGATGGCAAGGCGGCGGCCGAACTCAGCGGGCGTTTCGTGGCCTTCGCCAAAGGGTAGGATGGCAGGCTGGTGCCCTGGGGGGCATGTTCATTTGGGGAGCCTGCCGATGCGTCGCCTGATCCAGTTCCTGCTCCTGGCCAGCCTGCTGGCCTCGGCCACCACGCTTGCCGCAGATATCAGCCGCAAGCAGCGCAAGCAGCTGGAAGAAATCCAGACCGCCTACGGCGCCACCATCCGCTGGGGAAGCATGGAAGATGCCCTGGGCTACCTGGACCCGGAGCAGCGCAAGGCCCACCCGCCGAGCGAATTCGAACTGCGCCGCTACAGCCAGCTGCGCGTTTCCGGCTACCGCGAACGCAGCACGGCCGCGCTGCCTGATGGCACCGTCGAACGGCGCGTGGAAGTGGCGGTGATCAACGTCAACACCCAGGCCGAGCGCATGGTGGGCGTGGTTGAACGCTGGCGCTGGGATCCCAAGGCCAAGCGCTGGTGGCAGACCGCCGGCCTGCCGGACCTGTGGCAGGGCCAGTAGCGCGCCGCAAGGCATGCGGCTGAGGCTGGAATGTCCCGCCCAACCGCCTTGTGCGACAATCGGCGCCCGCTTATCGACCCGTGACCCGCGTGAATTACGAAGAGTTGGTGGCCTTTGCCGGCCGAAACCCGATGCTGTCCATTGCCCTGGTGGGCCTGACCGCAGCGATCATCGTCACCGAAATCCGTCGCCTGTTCCGTGGCTACAGGTCCCTCAAGCCGGGTGAACTGGTGCAGCTGGTCAATGGCGGCGATGCCGTGGTGGTGGATCTGTCCTCCAGCAGCGACTTTGAAAAGGGCCACATCGCCGGCAGCAAGAACGTGCAGCCCAGCCAGTTCGGCCCGGAACACAAGCTGGTGGCGTCGGCCAGGCAGCGCCCGGTCGTGCTGGTGTGCCGCAACGGCAACGCGTCGGAAACGGCAGCCAAGGCCCTGAAAAAGGCCGGTTTCGAGAAGATTTCGGTGCTGGAAGGCGGACTGCCCGCCTGGCAGCAGGCCGAGCTTCCGCTGGTCAAGGGTCGCAACTGACCCCGATGCGCCGGCCGGGGGTTGTGCGCTGCGTGACACGCCCCCATCGCTATTGATGCAACATATCGTCTAAACATACGTTCAACGAATTCATCTGGAGCAACAGGAAATGTCCGAAGAGAACACCAACGGCGCCACCGCGCCGGTCGACGCCGCCAACGGCCCCGCGTTCACCGTCGAAAAGGTCTACGTCAAGGACGTTTCCTTCGAATCGCCGAATGCTCCGACCATCTTCAACGACCAGGTGCAGCCGGAACTCCAGCTCAACCTGAACCGGCAGGTGCAGCGCCTGGGCGAGAACGCCTTTGAAGTCGTGCTGGCCGTGACCCTGACCTGCAAGGCCGAAGACCGCACCGCCTACGTGGCTGAAGTGAAGCAGGCTGGCGTGTTCGGCCTGGTCGGCCTGGACCCGCAGTCCATCGACGTGCTGCTCGGCACCCAGTGCCCGAACATCCTGTTCCCGTACGTGCGCCAGCTGGTCAGCGACCTGATCCAGGCCGGCGGCTTCCCGCCGTTCTTCCTGCAGCCGATCAACTTCGAAGGCCTGTACGCGGAAACCCTGCGCCAGCGCCAGGAGCAGGGCGAAGTGCCGTCGCTGGCCAATTCCGAGCCGGCCGGCAACGCCTGATCGGCATCGCCGCGCACCGCATGAGCGATACCGCTGAAAAAGTAGCCGTACTGGGCGCCGGTTCCTGGGGAACCGCGCTGGCCAGCCTGCTCGCCCGGCACGGTCTGCGTACCGTGCTGTGGGGCCGTGACGCGGCGATGGTGGAAGCCATCGACCAGCGCCACGAGAACACCCGCTACCTGCCGGGCATCCCGCTGCCGGAATCGCTGCGTGCGACCACCGACATGGCCGCTGCCGTGGAAGGCGCCGCCTGGATACTGGTTGTCACGCCATCGCATGCGTTCAACGAAACGGTGACCGCGCTGGCACCGCTGCGTCCGCCTGGTGCGGGCGTGGCCTGGGCCACCAAGGGATTCGAGCCGGGTTCCGGGCGTTTCCTGCATGAGGTGGCGCGTGAAATCCTCGGCCAGGACGTGCCGCTGGCGGTCGTCACCGGCCCGTCGTTCGCCAAGGAAGTCACCCAGGGATTGCCGACCGCCATCACCGTGCACGGCGACGTGCCGGAGTTCGCGCAGGCTGTGGCCGAAGCGATGCACGGCCCGGCGTTCCGCGCCTACACCGGCGATGACATGGTGGGTGCCGAGCTGGGCGGCGCGATGAAGAACGTGCTGGCCGTGGCCACCGGCGTGGCCGATGGCATGCAATTGGGCCTCAATGCCCGTGCCGGCCTGATCACCCGTGGCCTGAATGAAATGCTGCGGCTTGCCGCGGCGATCGGCGCCCGCCCGGAAACCCTGATGGGTCTGGCCGGCCTGGGCGACCTGGTGCTGACCTGCACCGGCGACCTGTCGCGCAACCGTCGGCTGGGGCTTGCCCTGGGGCGCGGGCAATCGCTTCAGGATGCCATCCGCGAAATCGGCCAGGTGGTGGAATCGGTGCAGACCGCCGACGAAGTGATGCGCCAGGCGCGCCGTCATGGCATCGACCTGCCCATTTCCGATGGCGTGCGTGCCGTACTGCACGGCGAACAATCGCCCGAAGAAGGCCTGCGTACCCTGCTGGCGCGCGAACAGAAGCCGGAATATCCCGACACGCTGTTCAAGTGAGTTGAGTAGATCGAACCTGACAAACCCCGGCCAACGCCGGGGTTCTTTTTTGCAGGCGGCGATGCCGGCAGCGACGCGCCACGCTCGGCGGCGTTTCCCGGAAAATTAAAAAACCGCGTGGGCTTTTAAACTTTTAGTGTATAAAGTTAGAAAGGTCCTTTGCCTTTTAAACTTTCAGGACGGTCCGCCATGCGTCAAAGCGATGTAGCGCCGCACCTGCGCCAGTACCTCGTGCCGGTGGAAGGAAAGCCCAATGTGCGTGCCATGGTGGCACCCCCCGCGCCGCGACAGCTCCCGGCGGGATCCGGCTCACCCGCGCTTGCGCATGCCGCCAGCCAAGCGCTCGGTCGCCTTATAGGCGCCATGGAGGGGTGGAGCAATCCGGATATCCTGACCCGCACACTGGTCAGGCGCGAGGCCGTTCAGAGCTCTCAGATCGAGGGAACGAAAACCGAACTCGACGAACTTCTGACCTATGAGGCCACGTGGAGCGCCGAGGGCCTGCCCGCCGACGTCCGCACCACCCAGCATTACGTCGAAGCCTTGCAGCACGGACTGGGCGCCGTGCGCAGCGGAGGACGGAGTGCGCTGGATTGCGAGCTCGTCAAGGAAATGCACGCGATGCTGATGGAGCACGAGAACGTCCCGAAGGGAATCTATCGGGACATCCAGGCATGGATAGGCACAGGCCGGATCGAAGACGCCAGCTTCGTCCCCACGCCGCCGTCAGACATCGATGCATGCATGCGCGATCTCGAGCAGAACATCCTGCATTACGCGCCCCGCGAAGACGAGCAGGCGGAGTTGACCGCGCTCGCTCAGATGGCGATAGCCCACGCCCAGTTCGAGACCATCCATCCTTTCAATGATGGCAATGGACGGACCGGACGAATCCTCATGCCGCTGATCCTTGCCGCCGAGGGGCTGCCTCCGCTGTACCTGTCCGGGATGCTGATGCGTAACCGGGCCGGCTACTACGCAGCGCTGAAACAAGTCCAGTTGCAGGGAAACTGGGGTCCGTGGATGGACATGACCTACTGTGCCGTCCTGGAGGCCACTGACGACTGCGTGTCGCTGGCCGAGGATCTGCGCGCGATACGAGGCATCTGGTTGGATGCCACCGCGAGCTACCGCAGCCATTCGGTCGCAAGGCGATTGCCCGCCATGCTGATCGAGCAGCCTGTCGTAACCACCAACACCGTTGCCGCCCTGCTCGGCGTGTCGGTGGTGGCCGCTGCCAAGGGCATCAATGAGCTGATGAGGCTTGGCATCCTGAAGGCAAAGGATGAGCGAACGTGGGGCAGGACGTTCCATGCTGCGGCAGTCCTTGACCGCCTGAATCAAGCGCCCAGGAAGGCGCGTTGAATAGCGTTCTGTAATAACCCGCTGAATTCCTGCTCAGGTGTTACTGTCCCCAAAGGAGACACCGATGAGCAAAATGATGGAACAAGTAAGCACCCAACCATCACCACATGGCCCCGGTAGAGCCGACCCACGGTCGGCTGCCTTTCCCAACTCCCATGCACAACCCCACCGCAGCACAAAAAAAGCCCGGCACAAAGGCCGGGCTTCGGTTGGCGTGTGGGAGAGAGACACACGCCGATCACGCACTTGCACACCACCATGGTAAAGCCGATCCACCATCGGCTTTACCCACACACATCACGCATTTACCAGGTAAAGCGCGGACCCACGAACCACTCGCGGTCACCGGCCTTGGCCAGCTTCACTTCACCGGTCAGGCCCCAGTTCGGGTTGAACTTCGCCGTGGCACCGACGCGGCCGTAGAACTCACCGTCCGGGTTGATGCCGTGCTTCTTGCTGTAATCCTCATAGCCGGCCAGCGCATAACCCTCGATCATCGGAGAGAACGCGGTGCGCACGCCGACTTCGGTCGAGTAGCCGTTGAAGTCCAGGCCGCCCTTCGGATCAAACTTCTGGTACGCCACGCGGGCCACCAGGTCGGTGGTCGGGGCGATGCCGTAGTTGTAGCCGACACCCAGGCGCCACTGGTCAACGTCAGCGTTGGTGCGATCGGTTTCCTGCGCGGTGTAGTCGCCGAAGATGTGGAAGTTCGGATGCACTGCGACCGAACCCTTCACACCCCAGCCATCGGCATCGCCGCCACGGGCGTCGGTGTTCACGTAGCCGCCTTCCACATAGTTGTACGACAGGCCATCGGCGGCGGACGCAGCGAACGGCGCGGCGGCGACCAGGGCGAGAGCGAGGAGAGACGTCTTGTTCATCGGGATACACACCTTTCTGGTTCTGGTTGATCGATGCGCGGATAAAGAACGCATTCGACAGGTGTGAATTATCCGTTTCGCGTCGCAATCAGCCCTGAATATTGAACTGACCGGTGCATGAATATGGGGTGGGTTCAGGGAACTTGTTTTGGGTACTGTGATTAGTACCCGGCGGTACCTTGGTTGCAGTCCCGCAACACCCGCTTATTCACCAGAAGGAATGGGTGGGATGGAAAATAATTCCTCAAAAGGAATTATTAGAGTTGAATAAAATGCCCTAAAGGGACTATATTTTTCCAATTCGCAGTCGCTATAGGGAATATTCATGGCCCCGACACCCACTTCGAAGATGCGTCGCCTGGCTCGTTCAAAGCTGGACAAAAGCGGGGAAGCTCTGCGGAAGAGCCTGCCGGCGCTTCGGGCTACGCCCAGGGGGGGCTGGATAGCCGCGATTCGCGAAGCCTTGGGCATGTCGCAGTCCGACCTGGCTCGGCGTCTTGGTGTAGTCCAGAGCTCGGTGGTCAAACTGGAGAAGAGCGAACGCTCGGGAACGGTGCGCGTGGAAACTCTGCGGCGCGCCGCTGACGCCCTTGACTGCGAGCTGGTCGTTCTCATGGTCCCTCGCACCCCCCTGCAAGAGACCGTCGATCGCCAGCGATTGAAGGTGTATGGCGCCACGATCCACCGAGCAGCAGTCCACATGGAGCTTGAGGACCAGGCAGTATCGTCAGACCTGCGCCAACATCTGCTCCAGCAGGCCGAGGACGAGATCCCGGACAGCGCGCTGTGGGGGGATCGGGTCTAGTGGCTGAGCTCCAACGGTTTGATTTCGAGATCGAAGACGGCCAGACACCGCTGGATCCGGATGAGGCGCAGGGACTGAAGCTGAAGTGGGTCGCAACACGCGCTGACCTCAACGACGTTGAGGGCGCAAACGTCGTCAGGGGCATGCTCTGGGCGGCGCGGGAGATCCGCAGGAAGGATGTGGTGGTGCCCAGTGATGCCTTCCTGCGGAAGCTGCACGAAAAGATGTTCGGCAGCGTGTGGGAGTGGGCGGGCCGATACAGGCTGACTGAGCGGAACATCGGCGTAGCGCCGCATCAGATCGCCATGCAGCTCCGGCAACTCTTCGACAACGTGGGTGCCTGGCAGGAGTTCAAGACATACCCGCTGGACGAGCAAGCGGCCCGCCTCCATCACCAGCTGACATTCATCCACCCGTTCCCGAACGGGAACGGCCGCAGCTCGCGACTGATGGCTGACCTGTTCCTGCAGTCGCACGGTGAGCAACCCTTTTCGTGGGGGCCAGCACCGCACAACAGTACTGTGCGGAAAAGCTACCTGCAGGCCGTACGGGAAGCTGATGCAGGCAATTGGCAGCCACTACTTGGATTCGTCCGAAGCTAGGGCACGGGGCGCCATCCGCTCAACCCCTTCTCTGCCACCGATGTGACGGTCATCGAGAACCCCGGGCAGGCCGACATGCGGATCACGGTCAAGAACGGAGAGGAGCTGACCCGGTATGAGTCCACCGGCGAGATCGGCGAGGGCGGCAGCACCAAGGCCGGTGTCACCTACCGGCTTCCAGACGGCCGCATGGTCTATGTCCCGGAAGGTGCGGTGCCGAATGAGGCCACGCCACCCTGATCATGGACTGCCGATGTGGGACGTGGCCCGTGAACGTGTCGGTGAACCCTCGAAGTAAGAGGCCGTTTTCATCGGTCATGCGCTCAACACGGCACGAGAGTGCATCACCATTCCGTCCGGTCCAGCACCTCGCGCGCAGACTCCGCCAAGTCCCGGCTGGCGACCACCAGACCCTCCACGATGTGTTCGCCCGGAAGCTCGTCCGGTAGCCCATCCACCTGGTCCAGGTGTGCCGCGTGCAGGGCTTCAAGCGTCGCGCACAGGGCGTTGAGTTTGCGATACACATGCGCAAGCCCTGAGCGGCGCATGGCCGTGGACGTGGCTTCGTCGTCAAGCACAGCGCTGCCATCGTCCGCCAGCGGCACCACCGACAGCCGGATGTCCCGGCCGTGTTGTTCGTGTTCGAGCGCATACCGCGCCAGGATGGCTTCCAGCTTGGCAACGAAGCGGGGAGGAAGGTTGTGGATGTCCTCGCCGATCATCGCGCTCAGCAGGGCGCGTGCCTGGAACGGATTGGACATGGATGCCTCGCGTCGCGGTGGGGCCACCTGCGCCGGAGCGCGAGGTGGCGGGCGATGCGGGTTAGCGTACCGGGCTATCGAAAGCGAAAAACCGGCGGATCAGGGATCCCCACGCACCGCCCGCCGTAGATCTGGCAGGACGATGCATTCTCCGCCGGCGCCCGGAAGGGCATCAACAGAGGAACCGCTTTCGTTAGCTACGGGACGCTAATCCCGACTGGCGCAGGTGCACCAGCCGCCCAAGAGTGACGTCAGGAGCACAAGGTCGTACATGAGAAAAACTTGATTCATGGCCTTGATATGGTCATCGGCGACAGCCAGGAGCCTCGTGTACGCGCCGACCGAGGTGCTGAAGATGCTGACCGCAGATGCGGCTGATGCCCCGTAATACCGACGAAAGCGCATCGCCACATCGATGCCCGCCCCGAGTACTCCCCCACGTAAAAAATCACGGCCCAAGAGATGCCAGAAGGCCCGCCCACCTTTGGCAGGTGTGACGAAAGCGTTAAGAGTGATATGTTATAGCATTGCATTATCACCTATAGCCTCCCCATGACCTTTCCCCCCACTTCCGCCGTGCATCAGCGCACTCTTGTCCTTGCTGTCGCGCTGGCGTGCAGTTGGAGCGCCACCGCATCTCCAGCAGCCAGCGAACTTGATCCCGTCGTCGTCACCGCCACCGCGACCGATCGGCTGGCCAGTGACGCGCCGGCGTCGATCAGCGTCATCACCCGCGAGCAGATCCACGCACGCCCCGTGCTGGATCTGAGCGATGCGCTTCGTGGCACCACCGGCGTCACGGTTGCCGGGGTCGGCTTTGGGCGACGCGGCATCCGCATCCGCGGAATGGATCCGGAGTACACCCTGGTGCTGCTCGATGGGCAGCGGGTGAACGCTGCCAGTGATGCAATCGCCCATGCGGATTTCGATCTGGGCTGGATGCCGGCAGCCGCCATCGAGCGCATCGAGGTCGTTCGCGGGCCGATGTCATCGCTCTACGGTTCCGAGGCACTGGGTGGCGTGGTGAATGTCATCAGCCGACGCGCCACTGACGCATGGCAGGGAAACGTCGTCTACAACGGCGGAGTGGTGGGCGGAAACCGCGGGGGAAATACCACCCAGGCCGGCCTCTACGCGGGCGGCGCACTTGTTCCGGGTACGTTGGGGCTCAGCGTTTTCGCCGAACATCGGCAAAAGGATGCAACCCGGGATCCGGCAGACGAGCGGCTTGACGAGCAGGAGCAGCGCCGCGTCAACACCGGGCGCGCCGTGCTGACCTGGACCCCTGATGACAAACAGCGCATCGACCTGTCGCACCTTGAAGGCTCGGAGCTGCGCAGGCGGAACGCACTTCAGGCTGGCACCGCCCCCTATGTCTACGAGACGGTCGATGACATCCGGCGCCAGCAGACGACCGTGTCGCATCAGGGCGACTGGAACTGGGGCCAGACACGTTTCAGCGCCTACCAGAGCAGACTGGAGCGCGAAAACCGTCGCGACATCGGCGAAGCAACTCGACCCCAGGACCTTCGCGACGACATCGTTGATGGGCGTGCCACCCTGGATCTGGGTGCGTCGCATCGGATCAGCGTGGGCGGCGAATGGCGCCGCGAGCGGCTCGATGATGCGTCCGCTGCAGCGTCGGGACAGGTGGAGGCCATCCAGACCGCGGTCTTCCTGCAGGACGAAATACAGATCACCGACAGCCTGTCGGTCGTTGTGGGTGATCGCGCCGACCACCACTCCGAATTCGGTTGGCACCACAGCCCGCGTGCCTACGCGGTATGGCACCTCACCGACGCCTTCACGCTCAAGGGTGGGGCCGGGACGGGATTCAAGGCACCCAGCCTGAAGCAGCTGTCGCCGGAATACTCTGCGGTAGGCGGCGGCGGACGCTTCACGATCGTCGGCAACCCCCTGCTGAAGCCGGAGAAGAACACCAGCTATGAACTGTCCGGTGCATGGCAGCAGGACGGGTGGTCGGTGCAGACCACGCTGTTCCAGAACGATCTGAAGGATCTGATCCAGACGGTCTGCGTGCGGTCCTGCGGTGTGCGGGGACGGGAGCTGCGCAACTACACCAACGTAGCCGAAGCGCGTATCCGTGGTGTGGAACTCTCCGGCACCGTGCCGCTGACCGACGCGTTGCGTCTTGAAGCCAACTACAGCTGGCTCGATACCGAAGACAAGCAGACGGGGCAGCAGTTGAACGAGCGTCCCACGCGCAGCGGCGCTGCCAGCCTCGTCTGGGAACATGGTGCTCTGCAGGCGACGCTGCGTGGTGAATACATCGGGCCTCAGAAGCAGGCGTCCGGAACGGCCCAGGTCACCCTGCCTGACTACGCACTCGTCGCCCTGGATACGCGCTGGGCGATCACACCGAAGCTCAGCATGGTCGTCGGCGTCGACAACATCGCAGACAAGCGCCTTGACGAAACCGGCGCCCTGTACGCCTATCCGGAAACCGGCCGATACGTCCATGCCGGCTTCGATCTGGCGTTCTGAGCATGCGTTCGCGTGCCTGGGTTCTGCTCCTGATGCTGCTGTCGCCCCTGTCCGGATGGGCAGGGGAGTTGCGGGTAGAGATCGTCACGACCGACCTCATCATGCCCGCCAGGATCACCGCGATCGACGGCCTGGTAACGCCTGCGGGAGTGCGTGTGGAACAGCGGCTGGTCGGCAAAGGACAGGCGCTTCCTGAGGCATGGCCTGCAGGGGTCGACCTGATCATCATCGACAGCCCCCGGCCATCGGATGCAGAGCAGATCATGGCGACGGTCAAGCCGGCGCTGGAGGGCGGAAACGTGCCGTGGGTGCGTATTGGCGGCGGGGCGCCAGCATCTGGCGGCCTGCAGCCGGATCACGCGCGGCGCATCGCGAACTACTACGGCAATGGTGGCGAGGCCAACTTCAGGACGCTGGGTCTCTGGCTGTCCCGATGGGCCAACGCCGATCCCAGCGCGGACAGCCTGCCCGCACCCCACGTACTGCCGGCCTCTGGCTACTACGCAGGTCCCGGTGAGCCGGCTTACGACACCGTGCAGGGGCTGGAAGATGCCTGGAGGCGTGATGGTCAGGACACCTGGCCGCGGGTGGCGGTGATCATTGCCGCAAACAACGTCAGCTCGATGCAGACGCAGGTAATTGACGCAGTGGTGGCCGCTGGTCAACGCAGGAAGATAGCCATCTTTGGCGTGTGGTATGACCAGCAGGACAGCGGCGGGCTTGCCCGGGCGATCGGTTCCATGGATGTATCGGCGGTGGTCAACCTGACACACCTCCAGAACGGAAAGGCGCTTGCCGAGGAATTCGCCGCACTGGATGTGCCTGTCATCCAGGCGCTGAACTACCGGCAAGGCAACGCGCAGCATTGGCGCGATGCCACCAGTGGTGTGCCGATGTCCCTGATGGCCACTTTCGTTGCCCTTCCCGAGACATGGGGCGTATCCGATCCGACGGTCATCTCGGCGACGGAGGAGGGCGCATTGCAGCCGATCCCCGAGCAGGTGGAGGCGTTGGCGGCGAAACTCGCGCGATTGGCACGACTGCGCGCGCAGCCCGCTTCGGAAAAGCACCTCGCCTTGCTGTTCTGGAACTCGCCGGATGGCGAGAAGAATCTGTCGGCGTCCCACCTGAACGTGCCACGCAGCATCGCCTCGCTGCTGCCGAGGCTGGAGGCGGCAGGCTATGCGGTGAAAGCGTCCAATGAGGAGCGGATCATCGAAGACGCGCAGGCGCTGCTGGGCGGTTACTACCGTCCAGCGTCGCTTGATGGGCTGCTGACGCGTGGCCTCGCCGTGGCGTTGCCGGTATCGCGCTATACGCAGTGGCTTGCGACGCTGCCCGTCAAACGTCGTGACGAACTGACCCGGCGCTGGGGCAACCCTGCACAGGGTCCCTACGTTCGAACGATCAAGGGTGAGCCAAGCTTCGTGATTCCACGGCTTCGGCTGGGGAATCTGCTGATCATGCCGCAGCCCCCGCGTGCCGGGCAGGTGGGTCAGGCCACGCACGATCTGGACGCCGTACCCAGCCACTACTATCTGGTGGCCTACCTGTACCTGCGGGAGTCGTGGCGTGCAGATGCCCTGATCCACTTTGGCACCCACGGTACCCAGGAATGGACACCCGGGAAGGACCGTGGATTGTGGGCAAACGACTACCCCTGGCTGGCCGTAGGGGACGTGCCGGTGTTCTATCCGTACATACAGGACAACATCGGCGAGGCCATGCAGGCCAAACGCCGCGGCCGGGCGGTCGTGGTGAGCCACCAGACCCCGGCATTCGCACCGTCCGGTCTTTACGACGAACTCCGCGACCTCCATCAGCTGGTTCACGAATACCAGCAGCTCGATGCCGGCCAGGTTCGCGAAACCACCGCTACCCAGTTGCAGCAACTGGCATCGACCTCGGGCATCGCCGCTGACATGGGCTGGTCCCCACTGGACATGCAATCGCGCTTCCCGGCGTTCCTGCAGGCGCTTCACGATCATCTGCATGAGCTCGCACGCCGTCAGCTCCCGCTGGGCCTGCACACGTTTGGAGAACCCGCCGACGAGAGCCTGCGGCTGCTTACCGTCATGCAGCAGCTGGGTCCGGCGTACCTCACGGCGCTCGGTCTGGACCCGACAGAGGTCAATACCGGAGATTCCGAGCAGATCCGGAAGGATGTCCCCTACCAGACACTGGTCCGCCATTTACGGAAAGGCGATGACATCGAGGCGGTTGGCAACGTCGATCTGCGTGCACAGCTCGCGCGTGCGAAGACGCTTGAAGCCGCGCTTGTGGACACCCAGGAAGTCGAGTCTCTTCTGAAAGGACTTGCGGGCGGATTCGTTCCTCCGGGGTCCGGTGGTGATCCCATTCGCTCGCCCGAGGTGCGCAGTGGCCGAAACCTTTACGCATTTGAAGCCGACCGTATTCCGACCCGCGCGGCTTTCGAAAGTGGCCGGGAGGCGCTGGATCAACTGCTCGATGCGTATCGGGACGAGCATGGCAAGGCCCTGCCGGCGAAGCTTGCGATCAGCCTCTGGTCCAGCGAGGCCATTCGCCATCTCGGTGTGCTGGAAGCGCAGGTACTTCATGCCATGGGCCTGCGACCTCGATGGGACGAAGCCGGAAAGGTCGTTGCCCTCGACATCGTGCCAGAAGCAGAGATGAGCCATCCGCGCATCGACGTGGTGGTGCAGGCAACCAGTGTCTATCGGGATCAGTTCGATTCCTTCCTGAGGTTGCTCGCCGATGCTGTGGTCCGTCTTGGCCGCCTTCCGCCCACGGCCGCCAATCCCATTGCCCGAAACACCCGCGCCATTGAACAGAAGCTGCGCGAGCGCGGCATTCCGGCCGAGCAGGCCCAGGCGCTGGCCAACCTGCGGGTCTTCAGCAACGCGCCGGGTGTATTTGGCAGCGGATTGAACCGTGCGGTGCTGGACAGAAACGCAACGGCGCAGAAGGATGACGCGACGCTCGCCACCGGGTTTCTGGACAGCCTGCAGTATGGCTATGACGCCAACGGTCAGGCACTCACCCTGCCGGGCGGAAATCTGTTCGCCGAGCACCTGCGCGGTGTACAGGCCGCCGTTCTGTCGCGCTCGTCCAACGTGAACGGATTGCTCAGCACGGACCATCCCTTTGAGTACCTGGGTGGACTGGCGCTCGCCGTGCGATACCTCGATGGGACGACGCCGTCGCTGTTCATTTCCGACCTTCGCCAGGCCACACCGAAGACCGCCACTGCGGCCCGGTTCCTGGCCGACGAACTACGTACCGGGGTCCTCAACCCGGCGTGGATATCGGCGATGAAGCAGGAAGGCTACGCAGGCACATTGGAGGTGCTGAAGACCACCGACAACCTGCTCGGGTGGCAGGTGACCGCGCCTGGAACCGTGCGTCAGGATCAGTGGCAGGCCGTGCACGACACCTACGTGCGGGATGTGCGCAATCAGGGGGTGGACCGCTGGTTCGAGACCTCCAACCCGACGGCGCAGGCACAGCTCATCGAGCGCCTGCAGGAAGCAATAGCACGGGGCTACTGGAACCCGGATGACCAGACCAGAAGCGAACTGCAGCAACGCCTTGACCAGCTTGCGGCGCTGACCCGATCCACGAAGGGTCCAGCAATCTCCACGCCACTACAGAGCACGGGCTCAGGGTTTGGAACGGCCCGAGGAACCACGCCCGCCGCTGCCGCTGCCGCACCCGATGCCCAGGCTGCGCCTGCAGAACCCTCTGCGCCCGCACCGGTACCCACTGTGCGTGGGCGCGTCATGCGCCAGACCACCCCTGAGCCTCCGTCTTCCGCCGGACACACCGGGCTGGCACTGCTCACCCTGCTGATGCTCGTTGCATTCGGTGCCTGGCTGCAGGCAAGAGCCACTGCACACCGCCCCCAACACAGACATTGACCCATGAATGCCATTGAAAAAACGCTCTACGACCTCTCGCATATCTTCCTCGCGCCGGTGCTGCTCCTGATCCTTGCGGCACTGGCCTACGCGTTCATCGCACTGGGAGGATTCTTCTGGGAGGCGCTGAAACGCAAGCGCGGCACCTACTCATCCGCGCTGCTGCGCTGGCACGCTCGCGACGGTGGCAGCACCGATGATGCAGAGTTGTGGATACTCAGGAAACTGGAGCTCCTGCGCATCGTCTCCCGCACGGCGCCAATGCTCGGACTGGTAGCAACGATGATCCCCATGGGCCCGGCGCTGCTTGCCTTGACCCGCAGTGATGCACAGAGCGTCGGCGAAAACATGGTCGTGGCCTTCTCCTCCGTCATCCTGGCCCTGGTATCTGCAAGCCTGACCTTCTTCATCATGACCGTACGCCGCCGCTGGCTGCTTGAAGAACTGCGTCAGCTTGAACGTCTCCAGGAGGCCGGCTGATGCGATTTCTTGAAGACGAAGAGGCGGACGATCCGATCCTGTCAGTGGTCAACCTGATCGATCTCTTCCTCGTGGTGACCGGGATCCTGATGATCGTGATCGTCAGAAACCCGCTGAACCCCTTCTCTGCCACCGATGTGACGGTCATCGAGAACCCCGGGCAGGCCGACATGCGGATCACGGTCAAGAACGGAGAGGAGCTGACCCGGTATGAGTCCACCGGCGAGATCGGCGAGGGCGGCGGCACCAAGGCCGGTGTCACCTACCGGCTTCCAGACGGCCGCATGGTCTATGTCCCGGAAGGTGCGGTGCCTGGTGAGGCCACTGCACCGTGATAATTGGCTGCCGATGTGGGGCGTGGCCCGTGAAGGTGTCGGTGAACCCTTGAGGTAAGACCGCGTTTTTATCGGACACGCGCTCACACGGCACGAGCGTGCATCACCATTCCGTCCGGTCCAGCACCTCGCGTGCGGACTCCGCCAGGTCCCGGCTGGCCACCACCAGACCCTCCACGATGTGTTCGCCCGGCAGCTCGTCCGGCAGCCCGTCCACCTGGTCCAGGTGCGCGGCGTGCAGGGCTTCAAGCGTGGCGCACAGGGCGTTGAGCTTGCGGTACACATGAGCAAGGCCGGAGCGGCGCATGGCAGTGGAGGTGGCTTCGTCGTCCATCACGGCGCTGCCGTCGGCGGCCATCGGCACGACCGACAGCTGGATACCGTGCCTGTGCCGTCCCTCTTCATTGTCGTGCCGCGCCAGGATGGCTTCCAGCTTGGCAACGAACCGGGGAGGAAGATTGTGGATGTCCTCGCCAATCATCGCGCTCAGTAGTGAGCGTGCCTGGGACGGATGGGACATGGATGCCTCGCGTCGCGGTAGGGCCACCTGCGCCGGAGCGCGAGGTGGCGGGCGATGCGGGTTAGCGTACCGGGTAGATAACTGAAAAATGCCGGCGGATCATGCGATCCCCACGCATCGCCCACCATGGAACAGGCGTGGCGACACATTCTCCGCCGGCGCCCACAGGGACCACAACGGAGCAACATCAGTTCATCTACAACAGGACGCTAATCCCGACTGGCGCAGGTGCACCAGCCGCTCAAGAGTGACGCCAGAAACACAAGGTCGTACATGAGAAAAACTTGATTCATGGCCTTGATGCGGTCATCGGCGACAGCCGGGATTCTCGTGTATGCGCCGGATGCTCGAGCGACAGCGCGAGGCACGCACGCGGGCCGTTCGTTTTTTGGGATTGTTAACCTGGCGTCACCGACACGCCTTCACGGTCCGTCCACGTCTTCCAATTCCAGCTGAAAGCGAAAAATCGCGTCGGGAACAAACACCGCTATATTCCAGCTTCCCCAGACGAAGGAGGGAATGGAATGAATCTGAATCCGCAACACCTGAAGATGGCCCGTGCACTCAGCGTGGCGCTCATCGCCGCCGTGAGCCTTGGCGCCTGCGCCTCTTACAAGAACGAATTTGCAACCATCAACTCACGCCTCGATCAGCTCGACGTAAAGGTACAGGGCGCCGCGCAGAGCGCTGAGTCCGCCAATCAGTCGGCACAGCAGGCCAACCAGCGCCTGGATCAGATCGAAGGCCGCGTGCAGCAGCTTGAAAGGGTTCCCGGCCGCAAGCCACGTGGGTAACCGCTCCCTCACCCGTTGAACCGCATCTGAAACCGGACGCCAGTGGCCTTTGCCGGCTGCTGGCGTTCTTCAGCTCCACCGTCTGCATCTACAAGGAGCCGTCCCATTCGTACTTGCTTCCCTCCTGCCGTTCGCGCCATCCCTGCCGCAGTGGCACTGGCGCTGGCATTGACGTGCGGCGGCGTGGCCAGCGCCAAGGATGTACCTGCGCAACCGGCTGCCGCCGTTGATGAGCTCCCGGCTGACCAGCGCGTGTCCGAGACGATGATCGAACTGGCTGGTTGGATCGTTGCAAGCAAGGACAGCCAGGGCTATCCGTTCGCCATCATGGACAAGGCTGCTGCCCAGATCCTGGTCTTCGGCAGCAACGGCAAGCTGCGCGGCGCAGCGCCGGCTTTGTTTGGTTCGGCCATCGGCGATCATTCGGCGCCCGGCGTTGCCAAGCTGGCGCTGAGTGCGATTCCGGGCCACGACCGCACCACGCCCGCGGGCCGCTTCGTAGGCGGCTACGGCCCGTCCGTCGACGCGGGACGCGTGCTGTGGGTGGACTACGATTCGGCCGTTTCGCTGCATCCGCTGCCGCCGGGTGCCAAGACCGAGAAGCGCGCCGAACGGCTTGCCTCCGCCTCGCCGGACGACAACCGTGTCACCCACGGCTGCATCAACGTCTCGCCCGGCTTCTACGAGCAGATCGTGCATTCCACGTTCGAGAAGGGCGGCGTGTTCTATGTTCTTCCGGACAAGGACTCGATCGCCGAGACCTTCCCGGAATTCGCGCAGAGCCGCAAGGATGGGCACGGCGACGAGAAGAACGGCGTGCAGCACGCCGGCCGGTGAAGACGGTCATCTCCACCGGCACTCGCCGGCATCCGCTCAGCGCTGGCCCGACAACTCCTCGCGGATGATCTGCGCACCTGCGCTGAGAGCACGCAGCTTGCCCCTGGCCACCTCACGCGCCAGCGGTGCCATGCCGCAGTTTGTGCTGGGGTAGAGCTTGTCGGCATCCACGAACTGCAGCGCCTTGCGCAGGGTGTTGGCCACTTCTTCAGGCGTTTCCACCGTGGTGGAGGCGACGTCGATGGCACCCACCATCACCTTCTTGCCGCGCACCAGCTCGATCAGGTCAATTGGCACGTGCGAGTTGTGGCATTCCAGCGAGATGATGTCGATGCTGGATTTCTGCAGCTTCGGGAAGGACTCTTCATACTGCCGCCATTCCGATCCCAGCGTCTGCTTCCAGTCGGTGTTCGCCTTGATGCCGTAGCCGTAGCAGATATGCACCGCGGTTTCGCACTTGAGCCCTTCGACGGCGCGCTCCAGCGCGGCCACGCCCCAATCGTTCACGTCGTCGAAGAACACATTGAAGGCCGGCTCATCGAACTGGATGATGTCGACACCGGCCGCCTCCAGCTCCTTTGCTTCCTCGTTGAGGATTCTGGCGAACTCCCATGCCAGCTTTTCGCGGCTTTTGTAGTGGGCGTCGTACAGCGTGTCGATCATGGTCATCGGGCCGGGCAGGGCCCACTTGATCGGCTGCGTGGTCTGCCTGCGCAGGAACTTCGCATCTTCGACGAACACCGGATTCGGCCGGCCCACCGCGCCCACCACCGTAGGGACGCTGGCGTCGTAGCGGTTGCGGATACGGATGGTTTCGCGCTTTTCGAAATCGACACCGCTGAGCTGCTCGATGAACGTGGTGACGAAATGCTGCCGGGTCTGCTCGCCGTCACTGACGATATCGATGCCGGCGTGCTGCTGTTCCTGCAGGGACAGGCGCAGGGCGTCCTGCTTGCCTTCGATCAGTGCTTCATCCTGCAGTTTCCAGGGCGACCAGAGCTTCTCGGGCTCGGCCAGCCAGGAGGGCTTGGGCAGGCTGCCGGCGGTGGAGGTGGGCAGTAGTGTCTTCATCGTTGGTGAGTCTGTATCCGGTTGGCGAACGGGGGATCGACGGATCAGCGGGCAGCCCACTGCTCAAGCACGTTCCTGTACGGCTTGATGAAGTGTTCTTCGGTGAACTTTCCCTGCTTGACGGCAAGCTGGCTGCGCTCTTCGCGGTCGTAGACGATACGGGTGGATGAGTAGTCCTGGTGCTTCAGACTGGGCTGGTAGACCTTGCCGGCTACGGAATTGGCGTTGTAGATCTCCGGACGGTAGATCTTCTGGAACGCTTCCATCGTGCTGATGGTGCCGATCAGTTCCAGGTTCGAGTAATCGCCCAGCAGGTCGCCCTGGAAGTAGAACGCCAGCGGCGCAACGCTGCCCGGTGGCATGAAATAGCGCACCTGCAGCCCCATCTTTTCAAAGTACTGGTCGGTCGGGGAAAACTCGCCTTGCCGGTACTCCACACCCAGGATGGGGTGGTGGTTTTCGGTGCGGCTGTAGGTCTTGCTGCTGGAGACGCTGATGCAGATGACCGGCGCTTTGCTGAAGTTCGCACGGTAGGCGTCCGATTCCAGGAAATGCCTGAACAGCTTGCCATGCAGATCGCCGAACCCGTCCGGAATGCCGAAGGTGGGCTTGCCTTCGTTGCTGGCGGGCAGCACGACGCTGAAATCGTAGTCGCGGACGTAGGAAGAGAAATTGTTGCCGACGATGCCTTCGGTGCGGGCGCCGGTGTGCGTGTCGACGATGGTCGGCCTCAGGACTTCGATCAGCGGGAACGAATCACTGCTGTCGCTGCCCTCGATGTGCATCTCGACAGAGATGATGTCCAGCTCGACGGCATAACGATCCGCGCTCGGATTGTCCCAGTGCGCCAGGTCGTTGAAGCGGTTGTTGATCATTCCGAGCGTGTTGCGCAGGTTCTGCTGGCGCGACTCACCCCGGGCCAGGTTGGCGAAGTTGGTGGTGATGCGCGTCCCGTCAGCCGGCTGGTAGTTCTCGTTGAAGGGAATGCGGGTGATGCTGAAGGTGAAGGTGTTGTGGGTCATGGCCTGCGTTTCCGGCTGGCGGGATGGCATCCAAATGCAGGTCGATCGCATTCGGCATTCAGGGGTGTCCGGTTTTGCCGCAGTGGCACTGCGGGGGCGCCTGCGTCAGGCGGCAACCCCGTCTGCGGCGGGGAGCGTCGCTGCACGGCGGGGCAGCGCAAGCAACGGCATCGCCCGCTGCACCGCCAGCCGCGCCCGTTGCACCAGACCGTGGTCATGCACGCGACCGTCTGCGAAATCCTTGTCGGTTGCGTATACGCCCAGCGGCAAGGTGCGGGCCTGGAAGAAGCTGAAGAGCGGGCGCAGCTGGTGGTCGATCACCAGCGCATGGCGCTCGCTGCCGCCGGTGGCGGCCAGCAGGATGGGCGTGTCGACCAGGGCGTCCTGGTCGATGAAGTCGAAGAAGTGCTTGAACAGGCCCGTGTAGGAGCCACGGTAGACCGGCGTGGCCACTACCAGCACGTCGGCCTGTTCGACAGCGGCAAGTTGTCTTTCCACGGTATCGGGCAGTTGCGAGCGCCAGAGCGCGCCCGCCAGTTGCGGAGCCAGCTGGCCCAGCTCGACCAGATGGGGCTCGCACGGGATGTGCTCGCCGATCAGATCCAGCAGGTGCTCGGCGAGGGTGGCGGCCCGGGAGGGGCGCTGCAGTCCACCGGACACGGCGACGATACGAAGGGGGCGGGTCATTGCTTGGCTTTCAACAAAAGGGGGGCTCCTGCTGGGGGACTGCCGGGGCGGCGTGCCGCAGGTCCGGCTGGCAGGCAACCGGAGGTATTGATCGATGCTAGCTACGGTTGTCCATGACGTAAAATGGTTTTACTTCACACATCCATGAGTGGAATTCATCGTCATGCTGGAACGAATCCACCTGAGCATCGTGCAGCAGGTCGAGCAGCAGGGGTCGCTCACGGCTGCCGCCGGCGTGCTGAATCTGACCCAGTCGGCCTTGAGCCACAGCATGAAGAAGCTGGAGCAGCAGCTGGGCACCCACGTCTGGCTGCGCGAAGGCCGCAGCCTGCGCCTGACCCAGGCCGGCCAGTACCTGCTGGCGGTGGCCAACCGGGTGCTGCCCCAGCTGGACCTGGCCGAGGAGCGCCTGGGCCAGTTCGCACAGGGCGAGCGCGGCGCGTTGCGCATCGGCATGGAATGCCACCCCTGCTACCAGTGGCTGCTCAAGATCGTCTCTCCGTATCTGGCCGCCTGGCCCGACGTGGACGTGGACGTCAAGCAGAAGTTCCAGTTCGGCGGCATCGGCGCCTTGTTCGGCTATGAGATCGACCTGCTGGTCACGCCCGACCCGCTGTTGAAGCCGGGGCTGACCTTCGTCCCTGTCTTCGACTATGAGCAGGTGCTGGTGGTGGCCAGGAGCCACGCCCTGGCATCGGTGGACTGGGTGGAGCCACGCCAGCTCACCCAGGAAATACTCATCAGCTACCCGGTGCCGTTCGAGCGCCTGGATATCTACAACCAGTTCCTGCTGCCGGCCGGGGTGACGCCCCGGCGCCACAAGACCATTGAAACCACGGACATCATGATGCAGATGGTGGCGAGCGGCCGCGGCGTGGCCGCCATGCCGCGCTGGCTGGTGGAAGAATATGCCGCCAGGATGGAGGTGGTGCCCGTGCGTCTGGGCGCGCGCGGCATCCCCAAGCAGATCTACCTGGGCGCGCGTGAAGCGGATACCGCCATCGACTACCTGCAGGCCTTCATCGCCCTGGCGCAGCGCAGCTCCGCCAGTGCTGGCACCGTGCGCGGAGCTGGCTGATGGCCGTCGGCCCAGGCCCCGTGGGGCCGCCGTTCCCGGGCCCTGCCGAAGGCTCCCGGCGCGCGCGCGCCTTCATCAACGCCTGTTCGTGGGAAGCAGGTGCGAAGGCGATGCCGGCGCTGCGTGCGGAGGCCGTCCGCATTCCGCGCGGGAGCACGGTCTCCATTCCCTACCTGGCGAGCGAGGACGACCAGGCGCGCCTGGCGGCGGCACGCACGGTGCGCGAGCTGGGTTTCGAGCCGATGCCACACCTTTCGGCGCGACGCATCGGCTCGCGGGCGGTGCTTGAGGGCTTCATCCACCGTGCTGTCAGCGAAGCCGGGGTCCAGCAATGTCTGCTGATCGCCGGCGATCTGCCCACACCTGCCGGGCCGTTCGCTGATAGTGCGTCGATCATCGACAGCGGTGTTCTTGAGCGTTCCGGCATCAGGGTCGTCGGCGTGGCCGGGCATCCGCAGGCCCATCCGGTGATGACCAGCGCCGAGCGATGGCAGGTACTTGAACACAAGTGCCGGGGGTTGGAGGAACGCGGTATCGCACCGTTGATCATCACCCAGTTCGCGTTCGATGCCGACAGTGTCCTGACGTGGTTGAACGCACTGCGCAGCCGCGGCATCGTCCATCCGGTGCGGATCGGTGTTCCAGGGCCTGCCAGCGTGGCGAGACTCGTACGCTATGCAGCAATGTGCGGCGTGGGTGCAAGCACCGCGATGCTGTCCCGGTACGGCGTTTCGATCGGCCGGCTGCTCGGAACGGCCGGGCCGGATGTGTTCGTTGATCGTCTGGTGAGTGGATTGACGGACGCTCATGGCAAGGTCGGCCCGCACCTTTTTCCGTTCGGCGGCATCGCACAGACTCTGGACTGGATGGAGCGATACCGGATGCGTGCAGGTGCAGGCAGGCGATGATGCGCTGGGCCAGGTCCTGTCAGGACATATCGCGCATCGGCCACGATGGTCGGCGGCCCCAGCCAGCCGCTGCGGCGCGTGGGATGGCCGGCGGATACGCGCTACAGATTGGCGGCCCTGTGTGCCCTGTACGTGTAGCGGGGTGAGATGCTTTGGTGCCGCGGGCGATGAATGGATCGCTCCCGCTTCTTCGTTGTCTTGCCCAGGAACCAGTCATGCTTCTAGACGTATCGCACGCGCCTCTGGTGTACATCCATGAGGAAGTGGAATCGCCGCCTTCTTTTTAAGAGCAGGTGCAGCAGCTGTTCGAAAAAGGTCAGCCTTTGTTTTGATTACCCACCACAAGGATCACGATCACTCGGATGAAACGCCGGATGATCGCCGCGAAAAGGCGCTCATGTTCAAGAGGATCAAGTCACGCCTGACCACGTTCTGTCGCGGCATGGTGGTGGTTGAAGGCGATGAGCCCGTCTCTGCCCTGTCCGCATGATCGCCACCACCGCAAGCAAGGCCTTTGGCTTTGCGGTGGTGTTCGCCGCTGACGACGAAGATGCGACCAGGCAGGGCAACCTGCTGCTGTCCAAGGCGCCATGATCGCCGGCTGTTGCCGTTGCGGAGGTTGGGGCACGCGCTGACGCCATCCCGTGAAGTTGAAACCTGTTTCGTCCTCGAAGCGACGACTCAGCGTTCGGCTGCTGATCGCACCCCATTTGTCCTCCATGCATTGAGCTTTCGAACGCCACCAATCTGGACCGAATTGCACGGTTTCTGAAAGTTGATCAATGATCCGGAGCGCTACGTTGAAGGAACATCTGCGGGCGACGGGACACCACCGGCGATTCAACATGAGGCTGCGAATGCATATTCATGCGTCACCTGACGGAATGACCGATTTCAAGGAAAACCATGTCCAAAATGACAAGCGGAGTTGTATTCACCCTGCTCGCCTGTATTACCCAGGTGGCAGCCGCGCAAGATGCTCAACAACGTTCATTGGGCGGCTTCAAGCTGGTTTCAGAATCACTATCGGGCAATGCGTCGCTGGCCGGAGCTTCCCCCCGGCTGTCGCGCACTTACATGCTCGAAAATGGTGACTACGTGGAGCTGGTCCATGGCATCAGGCCTGATGGCTCGCTGGAGCTCGATGCGTCGCAGCAGTCAGGGGATACCCTGTCCAGGCTCGACACCTACTGCTCAAGGATCGGTGGCGTGGCTTCGCGGACGGGCGTTGCTACGTTCTCGAGGGAAACCCGCACGCTGCTTTCCTGTACAGGAAGCAGCCCAGGCAGCCGTGCGAAGCAAGAAGAGCACGGCGCCTCTTTGCAGGCGCCCGCGTCACTCACTACTGGTGCGACCCCATCCATATGACGAGACGCGCGAGCAGGCGTGGCGACTTCAGGGGCTTGAAAAAGAAGGAACCGTGGCCGAATTTCGGCGAGGCAGAATCACCGCGAGGCCACGGCTCCCTCACCCTTCTCCACGCGCGTCCACGCCCGTAACCCCATCACCGCCAGCCCCACGAACACAACGTAAAGCGCTGCGGTTACATGCAGCGACTTGACTGCATACATCCCCACATACACCACATCCACCGCGATCCACAGCCACCAGGCGGCCACATGCCGGCGTGCCTGCCACCACTGTGCCACCAGGCTCAGCGCGGCAAGCAGGGCATCCAGCCACGGCAGCGCCGCATCGGTGAATGTGTGCATGCCCGCCCCCAGCGCCACACCGCCCACCACGCCTATACCGAGATCGCGCAGCAGATGCCGTGACGCCAGCGGTGCGATATGGATGCGGCCATCCTGGCGTGCATGCGCGCGCCAGTTGATCCAGCCATACACCAGAAAGGCCGCGAATACGCCCTGCAGCAGCGCGTCCGAATACAGCCGTGCCTGCGTGAACACCAAGGCATACATCGCCACGGACACCAGGCCGGTCGGCCATGCCAGCAGCATCCGTCGCGTCATCAACCACACGCCCACGATGCTCAGCGCGGCGGCGGACCATTCCAGTACCGCCGCGTTCATAGCGCGAAGGTCACCGACAGGCGTGCCTGGCGCGGGGCGCCGGCGAACAGGTAGTAATCGCCCGAACTGCTGCCGGTGTCGCGCCAGTAGAAGCGATCGAACACATTGTCCAGCGACAGCCGCCAGGTCACCGGACGCGCATGCAGCTGATGCTGGAACCGCAGGCCCACATCGAAGACATGGTAGGCCGGTGCGCGCACCGCACCATCGGCGGTTGCCACGTTGGACGACGCATAACGCCAGCCACCACTGATGCCAACATCAGCGGCGACCGGCAGCCGGTAGTCGGCATGCAGGGCAACACGCACCTTCGGCACGTTGATCAGCTGGTGGCCCTCATACGACGGCGTGTCGGCATCGCGTGCGCGTGCCTGCAGCAGCGCGGCGCTGGCGGTCAACTCAAGCCTTTCGGTGGCATGCCCGCGCGCGGTCAGTTCCAGCCCGGTATGCGTCTGCTGTCCCTGCTGCACGAAGGTATAGCCCACCGCGCTGTCGTCCGGTTTCGCATACTGGAACGGCTGGTTGATGCGGAACATCGCCGCGCCCAGCTCCAGCGAATTCGACGTGGTGTACTTGACGCCCGCTTCCAGCTGCCGTGACAGCACCGCCGGCAGGAACGTGCCTTCGTTGGATGTCCAGAACGGGGCTTCCTGGCCCAGTGAAATGCCGCGCATATAGCTCACGTAGGCATTCAGCTGTTCGGTCGCGTTCCACAGCAGCGCGGTCTGCGGCAGGAAGCGCGACAGCCGGCTGCGGCGTTCAGGGTTGCCGCGCTTGTCGTAGGCGCGCTCGTCCAGGCGCACGAAGCGACCACCGGCCAGCCACTGCCAGTCCTCGGCGAAGGTCACGCGGTCCAGTACGAACAGCGCATCCTGGCGGCTGTCCAGCCGCCGTGCGGACGCGCCGGGCACCAGCGGCGATGGCGCGAACGCCGGCACCTGCGCGTCGGCGATATTCGCCGTGCCAACGTATTCGTTGACGTTCTGGCGCTTGTCCACGGTGCGCTCGAAGCGGTCCACGCCCAGCGTCAGCTGGTGGCCCACGCTGCCGGTGGCGAACGTGCCGCGCAGCTCGGCGCGCAGTTCCAGGTTGCGGCGGGTGTCGTCCGGGCTGCGGTAATCGTAGATGTCGTAGTCGCCGTTGGGCGCGAAATAGTTGCCCGGCACGCTGCCATCGGCGCACTGTGCGGCATAGAAACAGCCGTAAGCGAAGGCTACGTTGTCATCGATCACCGAACGGCTGTGGCTGGCCGACACGCGGGTCTGCCAGCCCGGCGCCAGTTCGTAGGTATGCAGCGCGGTCAGGTTGGTGCTGGCGATACCCACCGGCTGCTGCCAGGCCTGGTGGCCCAGCATGCGCTCGCGGTCCACGCCACGCGGCAGCTGCACGCCGCCCAGCAGCTGGTAGCCGGATGCCGAGCGCTGCGCGCTGGTCTGGTAGTTGGCGTCCACTTCCAGTCTGGCGCGCTCACTGATCAGCCAGTCGGTGGCCAGCGCATAGAAATTGCGGCGCCCATCGGCATGCTCCACGTATGAGCTGCTGTCTTCCCACGCGGCATTCAAACGCATGCCGAACCGTGGCGACAGCCAATGGCCCACATCCACGGCGGTGTAGCGCGAGCCTTCCGAATCGGTACCGAGTGTGACGTTGCGGACCTCGGCCGGCCGTTTGCCCACATAGTTGATGATGCCGCCGGGTGCCATCACGCCCGCCGCCAGGCCGGCTTCGCCCTTCAGGATCTCCACCTGCTGGATGTTTTCCAGCGCCAGACGCTGTTCGCCGCTCGTGGACAGTCCATTGAAGCGGTAGCCGGTGCCGGTATCCAGCGCGAAGCCGCGGATGGCGATGTTCTGGTAATAGCCGACCGGCGCGTAGCTGTCGCCGAGCGAAGCATCGTTGGCGGCGATCTCGGTCAGCGTGCGCACGTGTCGGCTGTCCAGCAGCGATCTGTCCAGCACGTTCACCGATGCCGGCGTGTCCTTCCAGTCGCCCGCGCCGAAGCTGCCCGACTGCGGCGCCTGCACGGTCGCCTGTCGGGCCTGCACGCGCACGGCGGCAAGATCGGTGGGCGAGGCGCTGGAAGGCGGATCGGCAGCGTCGCTGGCATGCAGCGGCAGCGGCAGCGCGGCGCAGAGGGCAACGGTCAACAGGGTGGGGCGGAGGCAGCGGTTCATTCGATTCGTCGTCGGCAAGGCTGAGGAGACGAAGCGACGGCGCGCGCGCATTGGCCCGCCTCGGCGGGTGCGCCCACTGCTCAAAGCTCCCTACGCCGGTGCAAACCGGATCAGGTTCCAAGGGACTCTCTCAGCCTGTTTCGACAGGCACCCCCGCTTCGGGACCCATTTCACTACAAACGGTCCGCTTTTGCGAGTGCGGGCCCAGCAGCGTGGCGCCGAGCCCTGATCGGCGGGGCCGTGGTATCCAGCCGCTCCTGTGGCGGCTCTACCCTGTCCGCAGGGCATCGGTCAGGCGGCGGCCATCGGCGGAATTGAACCATTCAGCGTGGCCCAGCAGGAAGGTGTGGTAAGCCACGTCCGCATTCGCTGTCGAGCCGGTGACGCCATGGAAATAGTCGATCTCCGACAAGGCGAAATCCAGGTGCACCAGCGGCAGCAGATCCGCAAGCAGCTGCAGGCGCTGCGCAGGTAAGCGCAGAACCGAACGGTAGCCCTCCAGCAGCGCAAGCGCGACATCCACGCGCGCCACCTCGGCGGAGCTGCCCATCTCCAGCCATGCGACGGCGTTGCGTTCCATCGCCGTGGCCAGATCGAACAACGCACTGGTGGGAGACGCCAGGCCGAAATCCAGCACCGTGGCCACCTTCATGGCGTCGCCATGGTGGCTCCAGAGCAGGTTGGAAACGTGCCAGTCGTTATGCGCCCACAGCCGTGGTTCTGCCTGCAGGCGCTGTGCCAGCCCTGCGTGCCAGGGCAGCACGCATCGATGCAGATCCTCTTCCCATGGCTTGCCTGACAGATAGCTGGCCAGTCCAGGGCGGTCCGCCAGTTGTTGCTTCAGCAGTGCGATGGGATCAGCTGCGCGGATCAGGTCATCGCGCGCCACCAGCATATGCGTGCTGCGTTGTGGCGCGCGGTAGTCCGCAGCGGCACGATGCAGCAGCGCGAGCATCCGGCCGGCCCCCCACGCGTGCGTCAGGTCCGTGGGAGGGGTCCACGAAGGTGCGTCGCGGTACAGGTCCTCGCCCGTGCCCAGTGCCTGCAGTTCATAGCTCCATTCACCATGGTCGACAGCGGTGTCACCGCGCCGGTCGCGCAGCACCTGCACCACCGGTACGCCGGCGCTGGCCAGGTGTTCGATGAAGTGATGCTCCTCGCGCAGCATCGCGGCGGTACGCACGTTGCGGTGATGCCGCTTGACGAATACCTGTCCCCGGCGGCTGTCGATGAGGGCTGCCGCCGACAGCGGTCGGGGACTGTGCCATGCCACGCTGCAGGGGCCCTGCAGTTGGGGGTAGCCGGTGCGCAGCCAGTCGATGTCGGTACCGCTGATGGGCGGCCAGTCGGCGGCGACCTCGTCGTTGCCGAGGCCTTGAACACGGTGTGCGGTGAGGGTCATCGGGCGGGTGGAGAGGCAGGACGTAACGGGCACACAGGGATGACAATGCTACTCCTGTCGTGATCCGCCCACGGCCGGACGCGACGTGCGCCCGGTGCCCGCCGCTGCGGATGCAGATGTCCAGCCGGCGATGCCACGGTCCTCAACCCGCGCCGTCACAGCTGCCCGTTGCGCAGATAGTCGAACAGCTGCGCGTCGCTGTTGATGCCCAGCTTCTGCATCGCATCACCCTTCTGCCGGCTGATGGTGCTGGCGCTCCGATGCAGCATGTCCGCGATTTCCTTGACGGTCATGCCCTTGCCCAGCAGCCGAAGCACTTCCACTTCACGCGGCGAAAGCGGGCGCCCCTCGCCATCGGCCATCGCATTGCTGCCTGCGGCATCCACGCGCTCCTTCAGCGACTGGCTCACATACGGCAGCCCGCGTTGCACGGTGCGGATGGCGATGGGTAGTTCCTCCATCGATGAACCCTTGTCCACCAGTCCCAGCACGCCGGCATCGCGCACCATGCGCAGGATCGCCAGGTTGCTGGATACACTCAACATCAGCACCGGCAACTGCGGATAACGGCGGCGGATCATGTTGATCATCGCGTAGCCGTCAGGGACGGTGCTGTCGGGCATCGAATAGTCCGTCACCAGCACATCGCAGGGATGGGTGGCCAAGGATGTCAGGAGATCCTGTGCGGTGCTTGCCTCGGCGACGATCTCGCCGACGCCGCTGGTCTGGATGACCGAACGTGCTCCAATGCGGACAACAGGATGGTCGTCGGCGATGATGATGCGTAACGTCATGCTCTAGTATGGCCCCGTGCGACGTGGGTTGGATGTAAAAAAGACAGGCATCGACGATATCCCTATTCTATGGAGACGGAACCTCGTGCGCACGATACTGGCACGTAGTCGATGGCGCTGGCTGGTGCTGCTCACGCTGCTGCTCCCTGTGATGGCGAGCTCTGCGCCGCCATCACCACGTCCGGACGCCGAGGTTCTTCCCCCCGCCAGACACATGCCCGCGATGGGGGTCTACGACAACCCATGGTCGCGGTCACCGCGCGGGCAGGACTCTTCCGCCGGAGAACAGGCACGCCGTTCCACCCGGGTCGGGCCGCTTCCCACTGCCGATCAGCATGAGCGGTCCATGCCGTTGCAGATCGGTTTTCCGCCGGATGCGGCTCCGCTGTCCTTCGCCGATGCCAGCGGCCAGCCCGGTGGCCTGGCCGGCGATTACCTGCAGCGCCTGCGCCAGGCCGGTGCGACGCTGGTCATCGAACCCAGCCAGGATGGATACGACCTTCGCGAGAAGATGCGTAACCGCATGCTGGATGCGGTGATGGCGATACCCGATGATTCGCTGCAACTGGGCGCTGACTGGGTGTTCAGCGCGCCCTTCATCGTCATTCCCAATGTCATTGTCACCAGGCAGGGCAGCAGCGTGTCGCGTATCGACGATCTGTCCGCTCAACGCGTCCTGCTGTCCGATCCGCAACGGTTGCGGGCACACGTGCTGCAGAAGGCGCCCACGGCACGCATCCTCGCCGCGCGCAGCACGGAACAGGCACTGCAGCGGCTGGTGGAGGGTGATGCGCAGGCGTATATCGGCAACAGGGCGGTGGTTGAACGGCTGCTGCGCGGTCGCTTCGCCGGAAAGCTGATGATCGCCGCACCAGCGGGTTTCGACGATCGCCTGTCGCTTGCCGCACAGCGCGCGCATGCGCCCGTGGTGGCGCGTTTCAACCGCCTGCTGCAGGACATGGGACCACAGGAGCGTGAAGCCCTGCGCGATGCCTGGCTGACAGGCGAAGCTCGCAGCGAAGCGGAGTGGTGGGCGATCACGCGCTGGGCGCTGCCGCTTCTCCTGCTTCTTTGCCTGGCGCTGCTGGTTCATGGCCTGAACCGGCGGCAGTTGCGGCGGGAGATCGATGCTCGTCACATGTTGCAGCAACGGTTGGCCGACATCACCCATAACCTGCCTGCGGTGGTCTACCAGATGCGGCGTCTTCCCGATGGCGCGCTTGAGTTTCCCTACGTGGCTGGCGACACGCAGGCGGTCTTCGGCATCGATGCGTCGCAGGCCATGGCATCGCCGTCCGTGGTGCTGGATGCCATCGACGCACGCGACCGCGATGCCGTGCTCGCGGCGATAGAACACGCTGCGAAGGATTTCCTGCCGCTGGCACTGGAGTTCCGCACGCCGGCACCTGCTGGATTGACGACGGACGCGCCGCGCTGGGTACGCAGCCAGGCGCAGCCGCACGCGTCCGAAGCGGGCACGGTGACCTGGAGCGGATACTGGGTGGACGTCACCGATGCGCACGCGCAGGCCGATGCGCTGGTGAAGGCCAAGGCGGTGGCCGAACAGGCGGCTATCGCCAAGGCGCGTTTCCTGGCCACCATGAGCCATGAGATCCGCACGCCGATGAGTGGCGTGCTTGGCATGCTGGAGATGCTGGCGCATTCGCCGCTGCAGGCCACACAGCGCATCAACGTGGCCGATGCCGAGCAGTCGGCGCGGGAACTGCGACAGATGCTGGATGACATCCTCGATTACGCCAGGATGGACGCGGGCGCCCTGCACCTGGATCCGTTGCCGTTGCCGCTGCGCCCGTTGCTTGAAGCGCTGCATCGCCAGTTCCTGCCAGTCGCTGGCGAGCGGGGGCTGCGACTGCGGCTGGACATGGACCCGCACCTGGCCAGCGCGCATGAGGTGGACGGGCTGCGCCTGCGCCAGGTGCTGCATAACCTGCTGGACAACGCACTGCGTTTCACCCGGCAGGGCGAGGTGGCATTGAAGGTGAAGGTGCTGGAAGGCAGCACGGCCAGCCTGCAGGAGCTGTGCTTCCAGGTACTAGACACTGGCATCGGCATCGAAACGGCGCGGCTGGCCACGCTGGTTCCGCCGGTGGCCATCGACACGCCGGCGGTGGCGGCAGACGGCGGCAGGACCGGGTTGGGACTGACGATCTGCCAGCGGCTGGTCCAGTTGATGGGCGGACGGTTGCTGGCGCGCAGCGTGCTGGACCGTGGCACCGGGATGGATGTGCTGCTGCAGCTGCCGGTCGCCAGTGATGAGGATCTGGCCGCCACCCTGCCGGGGCCGGGCAGCGTGCCGCCGTTGCCGGAATCCCTGCGCTGGGCGCGTGTGCTGGTGGTGGAGGACCATCCAACGGCGCAGGCAATGATGGCCTGGCGGATGCAGCAGCTGGGCGTGGCGCATGCGGTGGCAGGCAATGGCCGTGAGGCGCTGCAGCAGCTGGATACCGGACGATTCGACCTGGTCATCGCCGATTGCCGGATGCCGGTGATGGACGGCTACGCCTTTACCCGTCTGCTTCGCGAACGCGAGGAACGCCAGAACGACCGTCGCCTGCCCGTGGTGGCGCTTACCGCCAGCGTGCTGGAAGACGATCTGCGCCGTTGCCGCGATGCCGGCATGGATGAAGTGCTCACCAAGCCGTTGTCGCTGGCGCACCTGCGTAGCTGCCTGCTGCGCTGGCTGGCACCACGCGGCACGCACGGCGATGAAGGCTCATCTCACTGAGCGTGCTGGCGCAGGTAGTCGATCACCTGTCGGCGCCGTTCTGGATCCGGAAATGCGTTGTACATGCGGGTGCCGGGAACCTTCGCGGTGGGCGAGCGCAGGAAGGCATCCAGGGTATCCTCGCTCCAGGTGATGTCGGCCTGGCGCATGCCATCGGAATAGGGATAGTCCGGCAGGCTGCCGGCGCGCCGCCCGAACACCCCATGTAGATTGGGTCCGTAGCGGTGGATGCCACCGGCCTGCACCGTATGGCAGCCGGCGCAGATCTCGAAGGCGCGCTCCTGTTCGCGCGCCCTCGCCTGCGCAGGATCCAGCGGTGCCTGCGCGCGGCAACCGGCAAGCAGTGCCAGGACGACCAACAGCAGCCGCATGTCACATGCCGGAGTAGTTGGGGCCGCCACCACCCTGCGGCGTCACCCACACGATGTTCTGGGTAGGATCCTTGATGTCGCAGGTCTTGCAGTGCACACAGTTCTGCGCGTTGATCTGCAGGCGCTCGCTGCCTTCGGCACCGACGAACTCGTAGACGGCGGCCGGGCAGTAGCGTGCTTCCGGGCCGGCATATTCAGCCAGGTTGATCTGCACCGGCACGTCCGGATCCTTCAGCGTCAGGTGACTGGGCTGGTCTTCCTCGTGATTGGTGCTGCTCAGGAACACCGAGCTCAGCCGGTCGAAGGTGAGCACACCATCCGGCTTCGGGTAGGCGATGCGGGTGTGTTGCGCCGCCGGTTCCAGGCAGGCATGGTCCGGGGTGCTGTGGTGGATCGTCCACGGCGGATTGCGGATGCCCAGCCTGGGCAGCAGCCATTGTTCAATGCCGGTCATCAGCGTGGCGACCGTACGGCCCTTCTTGAACCACTGCTTGAAGTTGCGCGTCTGCTGCAGTTCCGCATGCAGCCAGCTGGCTTCGAAGGCCTGCGGATAGGCGGACAGCTCATCGTGCTGGCGGCCGGCAGCCAGGGCATCGAACGCGGCGTCGGCGGCCAGCATGCCGGTCTTGATCGCGGCGTGGCTGCCCTTGATGCGGCTGACGTTGAGGAAGCCGGCCTCGCAGCCCACCAGTGCACCGCCGGGGAAGACGGTCTTCGGCAGCGACAGCAGCCCACCGGCGGTGATGGCACGCGCGCCGTAGCCGATGCGTTTGCCGCCTTCCAGGTGCCTGCGGATGTCCGGGTGGGTCTTGAAGCGCTGGAATTCCTCGAACGGGCTCAGGTACGGATTGCGGTAGTCCAGGCCGACCACGTAGCCGATGGACACCTTGCCGCCTTCGGCGTGGTACAGGAACGCACCGCCGTAGGTATCGGAATCCAGCGGCCAGCCCGCCGCATGCACGACAAGACCCGGCTCATGCCGGGCTGGATCGATCTGCCAGAGTTCCTTGATGCCGATGCCGTAGGCCTGCGGATCCTTGCCTTCATCCAGCCTGAAACGCGCGATCAGCTGGCGGCCGAGGTGGCCACGCGAGCCTTCGGCGAACACCGTGTACTTCGCCTGCAGGGCCATGCCACGCTCGAAGTTGGGACCGTGGGAGCCGTCCTTTTCGATACCCATGTCGCCGGTAGCGACGCCGATCACCTGGCCGGCATCGCCGTACAGCACCTCCGCCGCGGCGAAGCCGGGGAAGATGGCCACTTCCAGCGCTTCGGCCTGCTGGGCCAGCCAGCGGCCGACCTCACCCAGGCTGACGATGTAGTTGCCTTCGTTGTGGAAACACTCCGGGAGCAATGCATCCGGTGTCCTGCGCGAGCCTTCGGCGCTGAGGAACAGGAACTCGTCGCGGGTTACCTTCTGGCGCAACGGCGCACCGCGTTCGGCCCAGTCGGGGAACAGTTCGGACAGCGCGCGCGGGTCCATCACGGCGCCGGAAAGAAGATGGGCGCCCGGTTCGGAGCCCTTTTCCAGCACGCATACGGAAAGGTCGGTACCGGCTTCGATGGCGCGCTGGCGCAGGCGGATGGCGGCGGCCAGGCCCGCAGGGCCGGCGCCAACGATCACTACATCGAATTCCATCACTTCGCGTGGGGGCAGTTCTACGGCTTCTGCGCTCATGGATAACCTGATCTTTGGGTAGGCCACCCTCCAACATGGGGTGGCGGTTGCCTGGGAATCGCGCGTGTTGCCGCGACGAAACGGGTGTTTGAATCCATCAGATTACCGGCATGCCGGAGTTTCGACCAGTTGAGCGGCGTTGAACGGACGTTCGGGATTCATGCGTACGCGATGCGGACATTGATTGCTGCAGTGCAGCGTGCGCAAGCCACGTCTGTTCACCGTGCGGCAGCAGCCGCCGCGAACCGCCATAGCTGAATCCGACCAGATTTCGCGGGCTGATTGCTTGTTGGAGATTCCCGGTGTTCTGTGCGCGCCATCGCCCATTCCACTCGCCCGTTTTTCCTACGCTGGGGGCGCCCAGTAAAAAGCCGGGGACGCGCGATGGCTCACGAGCTGACACTCCGCGACACCTCACGGTCATATGCTGTGCGCGCTCCATCGAGCCCGACGCCTGCGATGAGCGCCACAGCCTTGGATGGCCGACGCGTTCTGGTGCACGCATTGCTGGCGCGGGTACTGGGCCGGGTGTTGGCCCGGATCGGGGGCATCGCAGCGAAAGGCGAGGCGAGGGGGCCGCTGGCCCTGCTGAAGCGGATGCCCTGCACGCTGCTCCGGTTTTCCACGCAGAAGCTGCCTGCATCCAAGTTCGCCGAGCTGGACCGGCAACTGGCTGGCCAGCAGCAGGGCCTCAATGCGTTGACGGTTGAGGAATACCTGTCGGCCAGAGCGCGCTTCGATGCCCGTGATCGCGACCCGGCGATCGCGCGCAGGGCCCGCGCCTCCTGGCGCGATACGCTGATGGAGAAACGCCGTGAGGCGCTGCGGCGCGAGGGCCGCGAACCTGAAGACATCGAAGACCAGGCGCGGCGGCATGCGGCCCGGCAGATGCACGGAATGCACGCACTGCATAATCCGGACCGCGTGGCCGGGGGGCGCGATGTGATCTGCGATTTCGGGGATGGGCAGGTCAATTCGACGATTGGCCGGCAGTGGAACCGCGCAGGGCGCGGACAACCATCGCGCGTGCGGCAGCTGGATATCGCCGCCGCAGGTGTTCCGGAGGCTGTTCGTTCCAGCACCCGCATGAACGGCCTGTTGACACGCGAAGCGACAGACGGTTCGCCGCCACCGGGATCGGTACGGGTGACGCCCGCCCGGCCAGGCCGCAGAATGCGGATCCGATCCCCTGAGCCATGCGGCGAGTCATGACCCTGCACCCTTACGATCTTTTCGACGTCCGTTCGATGCTCAGCGAAGACGAACGCGCCGTGCAGGATGCGGTGGCGCGTTTCACCGATGAGCGCGTCCTGCCGATCATCGGTGAGTGCTTCGACCAGTCCCGCTTTCCCGCCGAATTCGTGCCGGAGATCGCCGCATTGGGATTGCTGGGGGCGACATTGCCGGTGGAATACGGCGGCGGTGGACTGCAGGCGGTGTCGTATGGGCTGATATGCCAGGAACTGGAGCGTGGCGATTCGGCGCTGCGCAGCTTCGTTTCCGTACAGAGTTCGCTGTGCATGCATCCCATCTTCGCCTACGGAAGCGAAGAGCAACGCCAGCGGTGGCTGCCGTCCATGGCGCGTGGCGAGCGCATCGGCTGTTTCGGGCTGACCGAGGCACACGGTGGCTCGGACCCTTCGAGCATGCGCACACGTGCGGTGCGCAGTGGAGGGGACTGGCGCCTGTCCGGCAGCAAGATGTGGATCACCAATGCATCCATCGCCGATCTGGCCATCGTCTGGGCGCAGACCGAGGACGGCGTGCAGGGTTTCATCGTCGAAAAGGGCATGGATGGATTCAGCACGCAGGACATTCCGCGCAAGATGAGCCTGCGCGCATCATCCACCGGCGCGTTGTTCTTCGATGATGTGCGTGTGCCGGAAGGTAACCGGCTGGCGGGCGTGGTGGGCCTGAAGGGTCCGCTGGCCTGCCTGACCCAGGCACGCTTCGGCATCAGCTGGGGGCCGATCGGTGCGGCCATCGCGTGCCTGGACGAAGCGCTGCGGTATGCGAAGGAGCGTGAACTGTTCGGTCGTCCGTTGGCGGCTACGCAGAGCGCGCAGATCAAGCTGGCGGAGATGGCGCGTCGGATCACCACCGCGCAGCTGCTGGCGTTGCAGCTGGGCAGGTTGAAGGAGGCGGGCGCGCTGCAACCGCAGCAGGTGAGCCTGGCGAAGTGGAACAATTGCCGCATGGCGATCGACATTGCCCGCCAATGCCGCGACCTTCTCGGCGCCGCCGGCATCACGGCGGATCATGCTGCCATCCGTCACGCGCTGAACCTGGAATCGGTGATCACCTACGAAGGCACGGAGACGGTGCACCAGCTGGTGATCGGTCGCGAACTGACCGGCATCAACGCGTTCTGAGCCGCTTTACGGGAACCTGCGGAGCCCGAAACGCTCACGTAGAGCGGGGCTCTGCCCCGCTGCGCGGTAAAGCTTCAGCCGGGGAGCCCGGCTCTACGTGACGCCCCGGTAGAGCGGGGCGCTGCCCGGCTGCGCGGTGCAGCTTCAGCCGGGCAGAGCCCGGCTCTACGGGAACCTGCGGGGCCTGAAACAGGAATCTGGCTGCTCACAGGCCTCCGGCGAATCCGTGCTGCCGCCAGGCTTCATACATCACCACGGCGACGGTATTGGACAGGTTGAGGCTGCGGTTGTCCGGGCGCATCGGCAGGCGCAGCCTGCGGCCATCGGCAAGGGAGTCGAGCAGGTCCTGCGGCAGGCCGCGGCTTTCGGGCCCGAACAGGAAGGCATCACCATCTTCGAACGCGACGCTGTCATAGCGGACACTGGCGCGGGTGCTGAGCGCGAACAGGCGACACGGCGCGATGCTCGCCAGTGCGGCATCCAGGTCGGCGTGTACCTGCAATCGCGAATATTCGTGGTAATCCAGCCCGGCACGCTTGAGCTGCTTGTCTTCCAGCGCGAAGCCAAGTGGCTCCACCAGATGCAAACGTGCACCTGTGTTCGCGCAGAGGCGGATGACGTTGCCCGTGTTGGGCGGTATTTCAGGCTGGAAAAGGATGACGTGGAACGTGGGGACCTGGCTCATCGGCGCAGTGTAATGCGCGGCGATGGGACTTCGTGACTGGCCGGGTCCCTGGTGCGGGCAGGGCCCGGCCTTCAGCAATACGCCCGGCGAAGCATGCTGGCCTGCTGCCTGCAGCGCAGGATCACGGGCGGACCAGCACGGCGGCGGTTTCGATGGCCAGCGCCTGCAGGTCGGCCTGGCTGGGGCGGACATGCACGGCCGGCAGGTTGACGATGACATTGCCGGCAAACGTGGTGGCAGCCGCCGCCAGCGCGGCGGTGTAGCGTTCGGCCTGCTGTTCGGCGGCCAGCGCCACCCACTGGTCCAGGCTGGGACGGACTTCCACGGCAGCCAGGGTGGTGAGCGGGGCGACGAAGGTGTTCGTCTGGTGCTGCTGGCGCTCGGCCCTCTGCGCGGCATCCGGACGCACCTGCACTGCGGCGAGGGTCGGGATGTCGCTGGCCTGTTCCCAGGCCTGCTGGGCAATCTGGTCGGCGGCCGGACGAACCTGCACCGTTTCCAGGGTGGTGAGGCGCGAGAAGGCCTGTGCCGGCGAAACCGCTGCCGTACCGGCGACCAGGGCGATGGCGATGGCGATGGACTTGGTGTTCATGGCGGGACCTGTTTAGTGTTGTTGAGCGGTGGTGTGGTAGTAAGGTAGTACACCAAATAAGCCTGTGCAAGAGGAATCTGCAAAAGGCTTGTTTCGTTCATTTGGTGTTCATTTTTAATCTTTCCGCTACTGGCGTGCCTTGAAGCAGAGCAATCCGCATGCCAATTGCAACGTATTGATCTAAAACGTTTTTGTTCTAGTGCGGCGCGTCCGCTGTCCGGACAGGTGTCCGTTTTCCTGCCATGGCATCGGGCGCGCTCTCCGTTTTCGGAACAGACGGGCTTCCGGAGGCGGTCGCATGACGGTCGGTGGATGCAGGCGTGCGTTGCCTCGCGCTAGGATCGGCCTTCATCCAGATGACCCAAGGATCAGGAATGACCGCCTCTTCGCGTCCGCGCACCGCGCTGCTTGCCATGGCTCTGACCGCCGCCCTCGGTGGTCTGGCGCCTACTCCGTTGCTGGCCAAGCCGGCGGCCGTGGCCAAGGTGGATATCCCGTTCGAGCAGTTCACCCTGCCCAATGGCCTTCGCGTGGTGGTGCATACCGATCGCAAGGCGCCCATCGTGGCGGTCAATGTCTGGTACCACGTCGGCAGCAAGGACGAGCCGGGCGGCCGTACCGGATTCGCGCATCTGTTCGAACACTTGATGTTCCAGAGCAGCGAAAACCATGACGGGGAGTATTTCGAACCGTTCAAGCAGGTGGGTGCGACGGGCCAGAACGGCACCACCAATACCGACCGCACCAACTATTTCGAAAACGTGCCGACCACCGCGCTCGACATGGCGCTGTGGATGGAATCGGACCGCATGGGCCATCTGCTTGGCGCGATCGATCAGGCGGCGCTGGACGAGCAGCGTGGCGTCGTGCAGAACGAAAAGCGCCAGGGTGAAAATCAGCCCTATGGACAGGTGTGGACACAGCTCAACCGCGCGCTGTATCCGAAGGGTCATCCCTATCACCACAGCGTGATCGGCTCGATGAACGACCTCAATGCCGCATCGCTGGATGACGTGAAAACCTGGTTCCGTACCTGGTATGGCCCGAACAATGCTGTGCTTGTGCTGGCCGGTGACATCGACCTGGCCACCGCCAAGGAAAAGGTGGCCCGTTACTTTGGAAGCATTCCGGCCGGACCGAGCATGGCGCAGCCGAAGGTGGACCCGGCGCCGCGACCGGCCGATACCCGTGAGGTGATGACCGACAAGGTGCCGCAGGTACGCATCTACCGCGCCTGGAACGTGGCCGAAGTCGGTACCCGTGATATCGACCAGCTGCAGCTGTTCGGCCAGGTGCTGGGCGGCGCGAAATCCTCGCGCCTGGCCAGGCGCCTCGAGCATGAGGAAAAGCTGGTGGACAACATCAGTGCGGGTGCCTTCCCGTCGCAGCTTGGTTCCAACTTCATGGTGATGGCCACGGTGAAGAAGGATGCTGATCCGGCCCGGGTGGAGGCGATCATCGATGAGGAGATCGACCGGCTGGTGGCCGAAGGCCCGAGTGCCGATGAGATGAGCCGCGCCCGGACCGCCTTCCGTGCCGGCTTCATCCGCGGTATCGAACGTATCGGTGGTTTCGGCGGCAAGGCCGACGCGCTGGCCGAGTGCGCGGTGTATACCGGCGATCCGGGCTGCTTCCGCGATTCGCTCAGGAACATCGAGGTGGCCAGCGCCAGCGACGTGCGCGCGGTGGGCAGCAAGTGGCTGCGCAAGGGCAGCCATACCCTGGTGGTCGAGCCGGGCCAGCGCGTGGCGCTGCAGGAAGATCCGTCGCAGTCGCCGGCGCCCTTCGAACTGCCAGGTGTGGACCCGAAGTACAGCACGCTGCCGGCACAGGTGGACCGCGCCACCGGCGTACCGCAGACGCGCAGTTTCCCGGAGCTGAAGTTCCCGCAGCTGCAGCGCGCTACGCTGAAGAACGGAACCCGGGTCATCCTGGCCGAACGCCATGAGATCCCCGTGGTGCAGTTCAGCTACCAGTTCCCCGGTGGTTTCACCGCTGACCAGGGCCGCAAGCCCGGTACCGCGAACTTCGCCATGAGCCTGATGGGCGAAGGCGCCGGCACGCTGGGTTCGCTGGCATTCGCCGATGCCGCCGATGCGCTCGGCGCCGACCTAGGTGCCTCCGCCGGGCTCGATGCCAGCACGGTGGAGCTGTCCGCGCTGAAGGAGAATCTGGCGCCGTCGCTGGCGCTGTACGCCAGCATGCTGCGCCAGCCGCGCTTCGAGCAGGGCGAGATCGACCGGGTGAAGGGCAGCTGGATCGCCGGCATCGCCCAGGAGAAGGCCAACCCGACCGCTGCGGCTCTGCGCGTGTTGCCGCCGCTGCTGTACGGCAAGGGTCATCCATACGCCATTCCTTTCACCGGTAGTGGTGACGAGCAGGCCATCGCCAGCCTGACCCGCGATGACCTGGTGAATTTCCACAAGGACTGGCTGCGCCCGGAGGCGGGCACGCTGATCGTGGTCGGTGACACCACGCTGAAGGAAATCGTGCCGCTGCTGGAACGCCAGCTCGGCAACTGGAAGAGCGAGGGGGCGGCCGAGGTGGTGAAGGCGTCCACACCGGTGGCACTGCCGTCGGCGCCGCGCGTTTACCTCATCGACCAGCCCGGGGCCGTGCAGGCGAACCTGTTCGCCGGCCAGGTGGTGCCGTCCTCGGCCGATCCCGGTTCGACCCGCTTCGATATCGCCAATGGTGTGCTTGGCGGCGACTTCACCTCGCGCCTGAACATGAATCTGCGTGAGGAGAAGCACTGGTCCTATGGTGCGCGCAGCAGCGCCAGCAGCACCGTTGGCCAGCGTCCATGGATGGCCATGGCGCCGGTGCAGATCGACAAGACGGGTCCGGCCATCGCTGAAATGAAGAAGGAGATCGCCAGCTTCGCCGACGGCAGCAAGCCGGCCAGCGATGCCGAAGTGGCGCGTATCCGCAACATCCAGACGCTCAGCCTGCCCGGTGCCTATGAGACCGCCAGCGCGGTGCTGTCCACCATTGGCTCGATGGTGCAGTTCCAGCGTCCGGACGACTACGTGCAGCGCCGCAAGGCGGAGATCGAGGCGATGACCCCGGCGCAGGTGCAGCAGGCGGCGGCAGCCATCAAGCCGGATGCGCTGACCTGGGTGGTGGTCGGCGATCTCAAGGAAACCGAACCGGCGGTACGCGCGCTGGATCTTGGCGAAGTGGTCATCCTGGACGCCGACGGCAATCCGGTCGCCCGGTGAGACACGGGGTCACGTGGAGCGGGGCTCTGCCCCGCTGGACGGTACAGCTTCAGCCGGGCAGAGCCCGGCACTACGTGATGCTCCGCTGCGCCCGGTGCTATCTCCTGTTCAGCCTGTTCAGGCACAATCCCTGCAAACCTTCCAGGTACACCGCCATGCGCCTCATCCTGCTCTCCGCCCTGCTGCTCAGCACTGCCGCCTGTACCTGGGTGCCGATCGAATCGTCCGGCAAGACCGTGCGCGTGCTGCCGGCCGGTGCCGTTCCCGCCGGCTGCCAGGCCAAGGGGGAAGTGGTGGTTTCGGTGAAGAGCAAGGTGGGTTTCTACAACCGCAACCCGCTGCGGGTGCAGGAAGAACTGGAAACCCTGGCCCGCAACGAGGCCCCCAGCGCTGGTGCCAACGCGGTGCAGGCCTCGGCCCCGCCGGCCGATGGCAGCCAGCGTTTCGCCGCGTTCCAGTGCCCGCCGCGCTAGGTCCTGGCACCATACGGCAGCGTCTGAATTCGTAAAGATGCGGTTAAAGCGTCGCGGTTATAGAATAACCCCCCTTTTGCCTGAGCCTTGGCGCTACCTCGATGCTCTTCAAGAATGTCTCGATCGCCGGCCTGGCGCACGTCGATGCGCCGCACACGCTGACGACGAAGGAAATCAACGAACGTCTGCAGCCCACCCTTGACCGTCTCGGCATCCGCACCGACGTGCTCGGCGACATCGCCGGGATCCACGCGCGGCGCCTCTGGGATGCCGGCACGCTTGCATCGGATGCGGCAACCATGGCGGCACGCAAGGCCCTGGAAGACGCCGGCATCGGCGCTGATCGCATCGGCCTGGTGGTCAACACCTCGGTCAGCCGCGATTACCTGGAGCCGTCCACGGCCAGCATCGTGTCGGGCAACCTGGGGGTCGGTGAAGAGTGCATGACCTTCGACGTCGCCAACGCGTGCCTGGCCTTCATCAACGGCATGGACATCGCTGCGCGCATGCTTGAGCGCGGTGAACTGGACTACGCGCTGGTGGTGGACGGCGAGACCGCCAACCTGGTGTATGAAAAGACCCTGGAACGCATGACGGCTCCGGACGTCACGGCCGACGATTTCCGCAACGAGCTGGCCGCGCTGACCACCGGTTCGGGCGCGGCAGCGATGGTGATGGCCCGTTCGGAGCTGGTGCCGGATGCGCCCCGCTACAAGGGCGGCGTGACCCGTTCGGCCACCGAATGGAACCAGCTGTGCCTGGGCAACCTTGACCGCATGGTGACCGACACCCGCCAGCTGCTGATCGAAGGCATCAAACTGGCCCAGAAGACCTTCACCGCCGCCAAGGTGGCGCTGGGCTGGGCGGTGGAGGAACTGGACCAGTTCGTGATCCACCAGGTGAGCCAGCCGCACACCGCCGCGTTCATCAAGAACTTCGGCATCGATCCGAAGAAGGTGATGACCATCTTCGGCGAGCACGGCAACATCGGTCCGGCCTCGGTGCCGATCGTGCTGAGCAAGCTCAAGCAGCTGGGCAAGCTGAAGAAGGGCGATCGCATCGCGCTTCTGGGCATCGGCTCGGGCCTGAACTGCTCGATGGCTGAAGTGGTCTGGTAACTGCGATTCAAGAATCGCTCAAACACGTTAAATTTCGTTGTAATTTTTAACATGTGCATGAGACCATGTTCTTCCATCGAACATGACGTGGAGGGGCGGAATGAACAGCGCAGCGGCATTTCGCCCCGAACTCCCCTTCAATGCGCTACCGCCGCTGCCCCCGGCGGCGGACATTGAAACGCGCCCATTGCTGAAGGCCTGCATCGGGGCGCACGCGGCCTTGGCCGGCCTGAAGCAGGCCACGGCGCTGCTGCCCAATCCAACTGTACTGATCAATACGATCCCGGTCCTTGAGGCGCAGGCCAGTTCCGGGATCGAGAACATCGTCACCACCACTGACGATCTGTTCCGTTATGCCGACGATCAGGACCACGCACGCGATCCCGCGACCAAGGAAGCGTTGCGATATCGCAGTGCCCTTCATGAAGGTTTCCAGTCGTTGCAGACGCGGCCGCTCTGCACGGATACGGCCGTGGTCGTCTGCAGCCGGATCAAGGGAATCGCCATGGACGTCCGACGTGTCCCGGGCGTTGCACTGGTCAATGGAGTCACCCAGCAGGTGGTCTATACGCCGCCCGCAGGCGAAACGGTGCTGAGGGAGCAGCTGAGTAACTGGGAGCGCTTCATCCACGATCATGAAGAGATCGATCCGTTGATCCGCATGGCCGTCGCGCATTACCAGTTCGAGGCGATCCATCCCTTTCTGGATGGCAACGGTCGCACCGGTCGTGTACTCAACCTGCTCATGCTGGTGGAGCAGGGCCTGCTGGATCTACCGATCCTTTATCTGAGCCGCTTCATTCTCCGCAACCGGGCCGACTACTATCGGCTGTTGCTCGATGTCACCTGCCATGGCCGATGGGCCGAGTGGGTGGCCTACATGCTGACCGCGGTGGAGGAAACCGCGCGCTGGACCACCGCGAAGATCCACGCGATCCGCCTGCTGGAACAGCAGGCGCGGGATCACATCCAGCGTCATGCGCCCAAGGCCTACAGCCGCGAGCTGGTTGAAGTCATTTTCAATCAACCCTACTGCCGGATCCAGAATGTAATGGACGCGTGCGGCGTGACACGACAGACTGCCGCTCGCCATCTGAAGGAACTGGTAGCAGCGGGCGTGATGCAGGAACAGCGCGCAGGCAAGGAAAAATGGTTTCTGCACCCCGCGTTCCTGCAGCTGCTTTCCAGTGAACACCACCCGTTGCCTGGTTACCAGGCGACCTGAACCTGACAACAGATCGATGACCTATCCCGGCTACCCCGCCCACCCGCAGCGCTTTGACGTCCGCCCCGGCCTGTCGATGAACTACCTCGACGAAGGTCCGCGCGATGGCGAAGTGGTGGTGATGGTCCATGGCAACCCGTCGTGGAGCTATTACTGGCGCACGCTGGTGGCCGGCCTGTCCGACCGTTATCGCTGCATCGTGCCGGATCACATCGGCATGGGTCTGTCCGACAAACCTGCCGACGACCAGTACACGTACACGCTGCAATCGCGCGTTGACGACCTGGACGCGTTGTTGCACCACTTGGGCATCACCGGCCCGGTGACGCTGGCGGTGCACGACTGGGGCGGCATGATCGGCTTCGGCTGGGCGCTGTCCCATCACCAGCAGGTCAAGCGCCTGGTGGTGCTCAACACCGCCGCGTTTCCGATGCCGGCAGCGAAGAAGATGCCATGGCAGATCGCGCTGGGCCGGCACTGGAAGGTAGGCGAATGGATCATCCGCACCTTCAACGCGTTCTCCGCCGGCGCATCCTGGCTGGGCGTGGAACGAAAGATGCCGGCCGAGGTGCGCCGGGCCTACGTGGCGCCATACGACAGCTACGCCAACCGTATAAGCACCATCCGCTTCATGCAGGACATCCCCTTGTCGCCGGCCGATCCGGCGTGGCCGCTGCTGGAACGCTCCGGCCAGGTGCTGCCGTCCTATGCCGACCGGCCAGCCTTCATCGGCTGGGGTCTGCGTGATTTCGTCTTCGACCACCACTTCCTGGAAGGTTTCCGGGCGGCGTTGCCGCAGGCCGAAGTGCATGCGTTCGAGGATGCCGGGCACTACGTGCTGGAGGACAAACACGAAGTGCTGGTGCCGCGGATCCGCGCGTTCCTGGACGCGAACCCGCTCTGATCGCTGTGACGACCAACGGTCGTCACCCACCGCTGTGGGTACCGACCGTTGGTCGGTACGCCGCTCAGGCCGCGATCGGCGCCAGCGGGGGCGATGACGGGCTGTTGCCGTTGTCGTCCGGATGGCCGTCGTCGTTGTCGGCACCGTCGCGCCAGCGCCAGTCGGCCAGTGTCAGCGGTGGCAGCCCATGGACGATCCGCGCCTTGTCGCATTGCGGGCTGGCCTTGCCGTACTCCCATGAGGCATCCACCTCCCGGCATACGCTCGGCCGGTTGGGATGGATGCTGCAGCGCGAATACACGCCGATGTCCGCATCCAGCGCCACGCAGCGTATCGGCGCCGAATGCGTGCCACGCATGCACAGCCGATGCGGGTCCAGGGTTTCCGTCAGCTGGCGGGGCACGCCACCCGGCGTGACTTCATCCGATTCCATCCAGTGGAAGGCCACGCGGTATTGGGTGCAGCAGGCACCACAGGTCATGCAGGGATGTTGCATGGGCAGTCCGCCTCGGGCGGCAGTCAGGATCGGGAACGAGGGTGCGGATTTTCCACGAAGCGGGCCGCCGCGCAAGAAATTCCGTAAGCGGCGACAATGAACGGATGAACGGACCCTGCAATATCGCTGCGCGGCTGCCCGAACTGGCCCGCGAACGCCCCGACCAGATCGCCATCCGCTGCCCCGGACGCCGGGGTCCCGGCAATGGCATGGCGGCCTACGACGTCACCCTGGACTACCGCCAGCTGGACGCCCGCAGCGATGCGATGGCGGCCGGCCTGGCGGCCTACGGCATCGGCCGCGGCGTGCGCACCGTGGTGATGGTGCGCCCCTCGCCGGAGTTCTTCCTGCTGATGTTCGCGCTGTTCAAGCTCGGCGCGGTGCCGGTGCTTGTGGACCCGGGCATCGACAGGCGTGCCTTGAAGCAATGCCTGGATGAAGCGCAGCCGGAGGCGTTCATCGGCATACCACTGGCTCACGTGGCACGGCTGGCGCTGCGCTGGGCACCGTCGGCGCACAGGCTGGTCACGGTGGGTAGGCGGCTGGGCTGGGGCGGCACCACGCTGGCCGCGCTGGAGCACAGCGGCACCCGCGGTGGCCCCATGCTTGCGCAGACCGATGGCGAGGACATGGCGGCTATCCTGTTCACCAGCGGCTCCACCGGCGTGCCCAAGGGCGTGGTCTACCGCCACCGCCATTTCGCCGGCCAGGTGGCGTTGCTGGGACAGGCATTCGGCATGCAGCCCGGCGGCGTGGACCTGCCGACCTTCCCGCCCTTCGCACTGTTCGATCCCGCGCTGGGCCTCACCTCGGTGATCCCGGACATGGATCCCACGCGGCCTGCGCAGGCAGATCCGCGACGCCTGCACGATGCGATCCAGCGCCATGGCGTGACCCAGCTGTTTGGTTCACCTGCGCTGATGCGGGTGCTGGCTGACCACGGCAAACCGCTGGACGGGGTGATGCGCGTGACGTCCGCTGGCGCGCCGGTACCGCCGGACGTGGTGGCGAAGATCCGCCGCCTGCTGCCGGCCGATGCGCAGTTCTGGACGCCCTACGGGGCCACCGAATGCCTGCCGGTGGCGGTCATCGAGGGCCGTGAGCTGGAAAACACCCGCGCCGCCACCGAAACCGGCGCCGGTACCTGCGTAGGTAGCGTGGTGGAGCCGAACCACGTGCGCATCATCGCCATCGATGACGCAGCCTTGCCGGACTGGGCGCAGGTGCGCGAGCTGCCGGCAGGAGAGGTCGGCGAGATCACCGTTGCCGGGCCGACCACCACCGACAGTTACTTCAATCGTCCGCAGGCCACCGCGGCGGCCAAGATCGCCGAAACGCTGGCCGATGGCAGCCAGCGCATCGTCCATCGCATGGGCGATGTCGGCTATTTCGATGGGCAGGGACGGCTGTGGTTCTGCGGCCGCAAGACCCAGCGCGTGGAAACCGCGCAGGGCCCGCTGTACACCGAACAGGTGGAGCCGGTCTTCAATACCGTGCCGGGTATTGCGCGCAGTGCGCTGGTCGGCGTCGGGTCTCCCGGGGCCCAGGTGCCCGTACTGTGCGTGGAGCTGGCGCGAGGCCAGTCCGATTCGGCTGCGCTGCAGGACGCATTGCGCGCCAAGGCGCAGGCGCGGTTGCCCGAGGCCGGCCTGCAGTATTTCCTCGTCCATCCTGCATTCCCGGTGGACATCCGCCACAACGCCAAGATCGGCCGCGAGAAACTGGCCGCATGGGCCACCGCACAACTGGAGAAGCAGTCATGAAGATCCTCGTCACCGGTGGCGGTGGTTTCCTCGGCCAGGCCCTGTGCGCAGGGCTGGTTGAACGTGGTCACCAGGTACTCAGTTTCAGTCGTGGTCATTACCCTGCGCTGCAGGCGATGGGCGTGGGGCAGATCCAGGGCGATCTTGCCGACGCGCAGGCGGTGCTGCATGCGGTGACCGGCATGGACGCGGTGCTGCACAACGCGGCCAAGGCCGGTGCATGGGGCAGCTACGAGAGTTACCACCAGGCGAACGTGGTCGGCACCGACAACGTCATCGCGGCCTGCCGCGCGCGCGGCATTTCGCGGCTGGTGTATACCTCCACGCCCAGCGTGACCCACCGTGCCAACCACCCGGTGGAAGGCCTGGGTGCGGACGAAGTGCCTTATGGCGAGGATTTCCAGGCGCCGTACGCGGCGACCAAGGCCATCGCTGAACAGCGGGTGCTGGCGGCCAACGATGCAACGCTTGCCACCGTGGCGCTGCGTCCGCGGTTGATCTGGGGGCCGGGCGACCAGCAGCTGGTGCCACGCCTGGCCCAGCGTGCGCGGACGGGGCGACTGCGGCTGGTGGGCGATGGCAGCAACAAGGTGGACACCACGTACATCGACAATGCCGCGCTGGCGCATTTTCTGGCACTAGAGGCGCTGGCACCGGGCGCTGCCTGTGCCGGCAAGGCGTATTTCATTTCCAATGGCGAACCATTGCCCATGCGCGAGCTGATCAACAAGCTGCTCGATGCCGTCGGAGCGCCTGCCGTGCACAAGACCCTGGGGTTCCGGACCGCTTACCGCATCGGCGCCGTATGCGAGCGGCTGTGGCCGCTGCTGCGCCTCCCCGGCGAACCGCCGCTGACGCGTTTCCTTGCCGAACAGCTGTGCACGGCGCACTGGTACAGCATGGAACCAGCCCGCCGTGACTTCGGTTATGTGCCCAAAGTGAGCATTGACGAGGGCCTCACCCGGCTGAAGGCTTCATCACGCGGCGAGTTTCCCATCACTTCCTGAACACCGGCCTCGCGGGAGGATAGGCCTCAACGCCGAACCCGGCACTCAACCAGCGAGGACCGCCCATGCTGCACTACGCCATCGTCTTTTTCGTCATCGCCATCATCGCTGCGGTGCTCGGCTTCTCCGGCATCGCCGGTGCGGCCACCAACATCGCCTGGATCCTGTTCGTGGTGTTCCTGGTGCTGGCGGTGATCTCGATGTTCCGCAAGGGGCGCGTATAAGCGCCGCGAGTGCTGTTACGTGACAGACGAGGCCGGGCATTGCCCGGCCTCGTTTTTTTCATGGTGGGCGCCGCGATACACGTCGGTTGAAAAGTCCGGTCGGTAACGAGCGTCGGTTGTCACAGCTGCTGCAGTTACCGCTCTTCACCCACCGCGCTGTGCAGTCCACGGTCCAGCGCATGGCGTTCCAGCGCCAGCTCGATCAGTCGCGTGATCAACGCTGTGTACCCCAGTCCACTGGCGCCCCACAGCTTGGGATACATGCTGATGCGGGTGAAGCCCGGCAGGGTATTCACCTCGTTGACGATGATGTCACCGGCTGCGGTCAGGAATACATCCACGCGCGCCATGCCGGCGCATTCCAGCGCCTTATAGGCACTCAGGGCGACCTGCTGGATACGCGCCTGGGTATCGGCGTCGATGTCGGCAGGCACCACCACCTCGGCACCGTCCTCGTTGAGGTACTTGGTGTCATAGGCGTAGAACTCGTCATGCACGACGACCTCGCCACAGACGCTGGCCTGGGGCATGGCGTTGCCCAGCACCGCGCATTCGATCTCACGGCCAACGATCGCCGCTTCCACCAGCACCTTGTGGTCGTAGCGCAGCGCATTGCCCAGCGCCAACGCGAACTCCGCGGTCCCGCTGACCTTGCTTACCCCCACCGATGAACCCTGGTTGGCCGGCTTCACGAACAGCGGCAGGCCCAGTTCGGCGACCAGCGCCGCGACGTCCACGCTGTCTGCTTCGTGCCGCCGGATGCAGCGTGACGGGGCAACCTTCAGACCAGCATCGCGGAGCAGGCGCTTGGTTACGTCCTTGTCCATCGCCACCGCCGAGCCCAGTACGCTGGAGCCCACGAATGGCAAGTTCGCCATGCGCAGCAGGCCCTGCAGCGAACCGTCCTCTCCCAGCGGGCCATGCACGATGGGCAGCACGACATCGATCTGGCCGAGCGCGGTGCCCGCATCGGTGGCCTGCAACTGGGCCTGTTCCAGGCCTGGCCGCACCGCCAGTGCAGTGCCGGACCGGTTCAACGCGATGCGCGCGGGATCATCGGCATGCAGCAGGAAACTGTCCGGCTGGCTGAGGTGCCATTGACCCTGCTTGTCGATACCGATCAGTACCGGCTCGAATCGTTCGCGATCGAGTGCATCAAGAATGTTCCTGGCCGATTGCAGCGACACCTCATGCTCGGATGATCTGCCGCCGAAGATGATGCCGACCCGGGTCTTGCGCATGACAAGGTGCCTCCATGGATGTGACGCATAGCATGAACTTTTTTTGCGCATCGCGAGAGGGCCCTGGGGTGTCGCGATTGCTTTCACGCCAAACAGGGCGGGGCGTCGAAAGCGCGGGAAGTGGCTGCTTTCAGCGCGTAGTCAATAGATTTCCTGATTGAATAGCGGCTGTCTTCGAACTTTTGCCTTCATTCCTTGCCGCGCTCCACTGCCGCTGCGCACCGTAATTCCAACGGAGGCAAGAGGGCAGGCAGATGATCGGCGCCAGACGGCTTTGGGGGGCACCGCTCATCGCTACGTGTTGCGGCGCCGTGGCGGCAGATCAGGTCACCTATTTCCATACCGATGCACAGGGCTCGGTCGTCGCCCTTTCGGACGAAAATGGCGAAATCATCGAGCGCCGGTATTACGAGCCCTATGGCACAGCATTGGATGCTGCCGTGGAGGGGCCAGGGTATACCGGTCATGTGCATGATGGTGCTACAGGATTGGTTTACATGCAGCAGCGTTACTACGATGCGGTGCTTGGAAGATTTCTCAGCGTGGACCCGATAGCCGCGATCACAAGCACGGGCGCGGACTTCAATCGCTACGTCTATGCGTCGAGCAACCCTTACCGCTTCATCGATCCGGATGGGCGATGCGCGAAGGTGACGGGATCACACATCTGCCAGCACAGCCTTACCGGAACGGTCACGCGCTTCATGTTGCCGGCACACGGAAAGACGGACATGGCCAAGACGCAACAGGCATGGCCGGTGCCTGGATATACAAGGCTCAATGCAGCGGACAAGCCTGGCGAAGGCAGGGGTGAGTTCGGCTCACCTAGACGCACGCGTTCCGGAATGTCCACCCATGCGGGTATTGATATCGAGGCGCCGAGCGGAGCACGGGTAGTGGCGCCACGCGACGGAGCGGTGGTGCGGATCACACCCAATCCCAGCAGGACTTATGGAGCGCAGGTTGTTATAGACCACGGTGACGGGATTTATTCGCAGTCTGCCCATCTGGACACTATTTCCGTCAGGCCAGGAATGCTTGTAAACGGTGGGCAGGACATCGGTACCGTAGGGCGGACCGGGAACACCCCGCCTGAGGGAGATTCGCACCTGCATTTTGAAATTCGACTGAATTCGCCAGCCCCACGTAGTGTGGGCGGGACGGTCGCCGATCCTCGTTTATATCTGCCAGATCCGTGAGGTGGGCAATGAAAGCAATTTTTATCGCCGCATCGCTGTCGTTGGCTTCATGCTCAGCAGCCGACGAAGGAGGTCGTTCGGAAAACGCTGGAAAACATAAGGGGCCGGTAGCGGTGATCGGCCAGGTTCCGGAGGGAACATTTTTGTTTTCGAGCTCCGACTGTGACGTGTATGGGTTCGCTGACTGCGGTGCCAAGGATGGACAAGGAAGAATTTACGCCATATTCGATGGAGCCGTAACTCGTATATCGCTGACGCGCGAGGATGCCAAGCGTGGAGCGGTGCTGCCTGCGGGGATGGTTTTTGGTGAAAGCCTTCAATTGTCCAGAAAAAAGGCGCAGGATCATTATGGGGTGGAGCTTGAGTGCGGTGAGGTCGAGAAACGGCAGGTGTGCAGTTCCGGGTTCAGTATTCGTTCGCCAGTGGGGGAGATATATTCGCTTTCAATCGCGGATGATGGACGAAATGGACTGGATGAAGTAGTCGAGCGGATAGATTTCTAAAGATCGATGTTTTACGTGGCCCTCGATGCTGGCGTGATATCAGAAATGGTGAAGGCTTTGAGTTGTTTGGTGGCTTTGCGCAAAGTCGACGCTGTCAATGGACAAGCGAGGAATTTAGATGTCTCACCCGCAGACGAAGCTGCGCCGCGATGAATAGTGGATTGCTGGTTGCCGTTCTGTTGATGTCCGGAAACTCGCCTGCTCCGCTCCAATCTCTGTGCGTGCGTCCGGGCGATTCCATCGAGGCGGCCCATAAGCAATGTCGCGTTTTATCGGAGGGGGTCGACTACACAGAGGAAGGCGCCTTACCCCATCTCAAGGTCGCTTATGGACGGGACATTGTCACCTTGGATATTTATGAGGAGAAAATAGATCTTATCCGATTCAGAAGGGGTCTCCTGCCCTTTCCGGGTGTGGCCCTTGGAGACGACCTCGGCTCGATAAAGAGATCTAATCCGTCTCTTGAACTGCGTTCAATGCAGGGGGAGGAGGGCTATCTGGTGTCGTTGAAAGATAGTCGGCGCTGCATGAGTTTGATATTTGAAGCAGGCCATGTTTCCGATGCAGATTTCAATCAAGGGAAGTTCGATGATTTGAAGCTGATGGGCATCAATTGGGTCGTCTGCTGAGGGCTGCGGCCGGTGAAATGAATGTTCTACCGGTGCTCCTGCTAACCTGTCTGCTGCATGGCGTAACAGCCCATCCGACCGACCTCTGCGTCAAACCCGGCGACCGATTGGAAGCGATAGAGGAACAGTGCCGTGTTCTCTCACGCCGTGAGGTGTTTACCGAGGATGGATCTCATCCCGTGCTCCAGATAGCACACGGAAAGCATGGCGCCACCGTTGATGTTCGTGCGGGAAAAGCAGATGTAATTTCTTTCATGTCGTCCCCATTGCCTGTTGCGGGTGTCAGGATCGGTCAGATATTTCAGAGGATTCGCGCCCTTCGTCCGGACCTTGAACCCCATTTCGGCGACGAGTATGGCGGGTATGTAACCCTGTCGGATAACGCGGCCGGAATGTCGCTGTCATTCGACGTGACATCATTGCGGGGGCGGGTGATCGGAGCAGAGTCCTACGACTCGCTGAGGCTGCAGACTGTCAACCTGTTTGAAGCCGAAGGGGAGCATCCCGGAAACGGGCCAGGTCCGGGACCGCAGGCAGGCGCACAGCCGACCATGGGTCGGCTCTACCGGAGGTCCGCCGCATGCCGTCCGCCGGGTAGAATGCGCGCATGTCCTTCTCCCTGCTCAAGTCTCTGAAACCGGTTGCCGGGCGCGCCCTGCAGGCCGCACTCAACCGCGCGTTGGCGCTGGATACCGATACCCGCCAGGCGCTTTCCACGCTGGATGGCCGCCATATCGACCTGACCCTGGAAGCGCCTTCGCTGGCCATGCGCATAAGCGTGCATGGCGAACAGCTGGAGGTGGGGCCGGTAGATCATCGTGAGGCGGACCTTGCCGTGCGTAGCAGCCTGTCCGGCGTACTCGCCCAGTTGCCCCTGATGGCACGCGCGCGCAACGCGGCGGGCAGCCAGCCGGGACGCGTGCGGGTGGCCGGCGACGCCGAGCTGGCGCGCCGCCTGCAGCAACTGGCCAAGGGGTTCGATCCGGACTGGCAGCTGCCGTTCGTGAGCGTGTTCGGCGAGGTGGTCGGCGTCCAGGTAGCCAATGCGTTCCGGAGCGCGCTGCAACACGCGCGGCGTGGGGCGTCCGATCTGGCGCATACCGCTGCCGAGTTCGTCACCGAAGAGTCCCGCGATGTCGTATCGCGCGGCGAGCTGGATGCCTTCCATGATGACGTGGACGTGCTGCGCGACGATGTGGAGCGCCTGGCGGCCCGCGTGCATCGCCTGAGGGGCGCGGCATGAAGGCCCTGCTGCGGGCGGGCCGCATCGGCCGGGTGATCCTGCGTTACCGCCTTGACGATCTGTTGCAGGGCACGCCCGCCGAGCGCTGGCTGCGCCTGGCCAAGCCGTTCGTGCCGCGTGCATCGGCCGCCATCGCCGCGCAGTCGCGGGGAGCTCGGTTGCGGCTGGCGCTGCAGGACCTGGGGCCGATCTTCGTCAAATTCGGACAGATCCTGTCCACCCGTCGCGATCTGGTACCTCCGGACGTCGCTGTCGAACTGACCCTGCTGCAGGACCGGGTCAAGCCGTTCGACGGCGATACCGCCCGGCTGATCGTCGAGCAGGCGTTGGGCCTGCCGGTGAGCGAGGCATTCGCCAGCTTCGATACCGAGCCGCTGGCCTCGGCGTCGATCGCACAGGTGCACGCCGCGACGCTCGCCGGTGGCCGTCAGGTGGTGGTCAAGGTGCTGCGCCCAGGCATCGAGAAGCAGATCGTCGCCGATATCGCGCTGCTCAATTCGCTGGCCACGCTGGTGGAGCGCACCCATCCGCGGGCGGACAAGATCCGTCCGCGCGAAGTGGTGGCCGAGATCGAGAACACCTTGTCGGCCGAGCTGGACCTGCAGCGCGAAGGCGCCAACGCCAGTGTGCTGCGTCGTTTCTGGGAAAACTCGGACGACCTCTATGTCCCGGAAGTGATCTGGAGCCACACGGCCGAACGCGTACTGACGCTGGAGCGCGTATGGGGTATTCCATCGGACGACATCGTGGCGCTGGACAAGGCCGGCATCGACCGCGTGGCGCTGGCCGCCAAGGGCGTGCGGGTGTTCTACACCCAGGTATTCCGCGACAACTTCTTCCATGCCGATGCGCATGCCGGCAACATCTGGGTTGATATCGATCCGGCGCGTCGCGACAACCCACGCTTCATCGCGCTGGATTTCGGCATCATGGGCCAGCTCTCGCAGGAGGATCAGTACTACCTCGCCGAGAATTTCATGGCCATCTTCAACCGTGATTACCGCCGTATCGCCGAACTGCACCTGCAGGCGCGCTGGATGCCAGACCATGTGCGCGTGGATGAACTGGAGGCGGCGGTGCGTTCGGTATGCGAGCCGTACTTCACCCGTCCGCTGTCGCAGATTTCGCTGGCCGAAGTGCTGATGAAGCTGTTCCGGGTGGCGCAGCGTTACCAGCTCACGCTGCAGCCACAGCTGATCCTGCTGCAGAAGACGCTGCTCAACATCGAGGGCGTGGGCCGCCAGCTGGATCCCCAGATCGATATCTGGGCGGTGGCCAGGCCGGTGCTGGCGCGCATCCTGCGCGAGCGCTACAGCCCGCGCAGGGTGTGGCGCGAAATGCGCAGGCGCCTGCCGGAAATCATGACGCAGGCACCGGACGTGCCGCGGCTGGTGCATGGCTGGCTCACCCAGCAGGTGGAGGGCCGCCATGAACTGTCGATGCGCTCGCGTGACCTGGCCGCGTTGGACGCCAGCGTGCAGCGCCTGCAGAAACGTGCCGTGGGTGCGATCTCCGGCGTTGGCCTGCTGGCCATCGCGGCGCTGATGTACGTGCTGCAGCCGCCGGGCTGGTATCTGGGCGACGCACCGGCGTGGAGCTGGCTGTCCGCTACGCTGGGAGCGTTCGCACTGGTGCGTGCGTGGTGGCGATGAACGATGCGGCGGAGTAGCGCCGGGCGCTGGCCGGCAACGTCATGGGCGTCTGCAGGGGCCATGCCCCTGCCGGCCAGCAGCCGGCACTACCCGATCCGGCGGTCGGTCGGGATAATCGCGCGGTGAACACCGAACCTGAGCTTCTCGCCACGGGCGAGACCGAAAACGCGCCCCTGCAACTGCTGCATCTGGATGACCAGTTGGCGGTGGTGGACAAGCCGGCCGGACTGATGGTCCATGACAGCAAGCTGGCGCGGGGCGAGGATGATTTCCTTGCCGACCGCCTGCGCGAACAGCTGGGCCGGCCGATCTTCCTGGTCCACCGCCTGGATCGCGCCACCAGCGGCTGCCTGCTGCTGGCCTTCGATCGCGAGTCCGCCAGCGTGCTGGGCAAGGCGCTGATGGGCGGTGAAGTGGCCAAGGATTACCTGGCTGTCTGCCGTGGCTGGCCGGCCGAAGAGGCGTGGCGCGTGGACCACGACCTGGATGGCGGCCCCGGCAAGCCGATAAAGAAGCCGGCGATCACCGATTTCCAGCGCCTGGCCACCGGCGAACTGGCCGTGCCTGGCAGTGGCTTCGAGACCTCACGCTACGCACTGCTGCGCTGCCAGCCGCAGACCGGTCGCTTCCGGCAGATCCGCCGCCACCTCAAGCACCTGTCGCATCACCTGATCGGCGATACCAGCCATGGCGACGGGCGCCACAACCGCAACTTCCGCATGCAGGGCGTACACCGCATGCTGCTGCACGCCGAACGGCTGCGTTTTCCACACCCGGCCGGCGGCCAGGTGGACGTGCGTGCGCCGCTGGACCGCGAGTTCAAGAAGGCGATGGACCTGTTCGGCTGGCAGGTGGGGTAATGCCGGCCAGCGGCCGGCGCTACCTCATTTCTTTTCCACCGGCTCGTTGACGATCGTTTCCAGGTCCTTCTGCAGATCCGCGAACAGCGGCTGCATGCGGGCCTGGATCGCCACCATCACGTTCTGCATCAGTGCCGGGGTCTTGTCCAGCAGGCTTTGTCCGGCCGAACTCTCGTAGAACTCGGCCATGGCCAGCACGTCTTCCTTGCTGAAGGTCTGCTTGTACAGATCGACATACATCGGACGCAGCTGCTGCCAGGACAGCGCCTGGCGCAGGGTCTGCGCGGTGCGCGCCTGGATGCGCTGCAGCTGTTCCTGTTGCTGCGCGGTGAGCTGGCGCTGCTGGGTGATCTGTTCGAACTGCTGGCGCTGCATGGTTTCAATCTGCGGCAGCATCGAATCCAGCATCGCCTGCGCGCGCGATGCGGACAGCAGTCGGTTGATGTCGCCATCGGAAGGCGGTGCGGCCAACGCCGGCAGGGACGCGGCAGCCAGCACCAGCAGCAGGGCGGCACGTTGCAGGTGGCGGGAAAGGCGGATCATGCGGGCGTCCTGTGTGGATGATGGCGCCAGCATACCCGTGTCATTGGCGAAGACGACGTGTTGGAGGCCTGATCAAGGTGGAACGCCGCCGATGACGACCACCCTCTGACATGGCCTGCCGTTACAATGCGCCCCTATGGCTACAGGTCCGGTCCCCATTTCCGCGCAGCTTTCGATTCCCGACGACGAGATCGTCGAGCGTTTCGTGCGCGCCAGTGGTGCCGGGGGCCAAAACGTCAACAAGGTATCGACGGCGGTGGAACTGCGGTTCGACCTGGCCGGTTCGCCGTCGTTGCCCGAGCCGCTGCGCGCGCGTCTGCTGGCACGTCGCGACCGCCGGGTGACCGGCGAAGGCGTGCTGGTGATCGATGCACAGCGTTTCCGCACCCAGGACCGCAACCGCGAAGACGCCCGTGAACGGCTGGCCGAGTTCATCCGTGCCGGGCTCAGCGTGCCCAAGCCACGCAAGGCCACCAAGCCGACCTACGGCTCCACCCTGCGTCGCCTCGACGCCAAACGCGGGCGCGCCCAGGTAAAGCGCGGCCGTTCCACCCGCAACTGGGAGTAAGCCTTGAATCCACCTTCGCCCTTGCTGCCGGCGGTACCGCCGAACATGCCGCAGGTAAAACCGAATGCTTTCCTGCGCTGGCTGGCGCGCTGCGTACTGCGGCTGGGTGGCTGGAAGGTGGTCGGGACGCTGCCGGATGTTCCCAGGCTGGTGTTCATCATCGCGCCGCATTCGTCCAACTGGGATGGTTTCTGGGGCATGGCGGCGAAGATCGCGCTGGGCATGCAGGTGAAGGTGCTGGGCAAGGCATCTCTGTTCTGGTGGCCGATGGGCCCGCTGCTGCACAAGCTGGGCGTGATTCCACTGGACCGCAGTTCGCCGCAGGGCACGGTGGAACAGGCCGTGGCACTGATCCGTAATTCGGAAAAGATGTGGTACGCAATCACCCCCGAAGGCACGCGCAAGGCGGTCACCCACTGGAAGGCCGGCTTCCTGAAGATCGCGCGGATGGCCGACGTACCGGTGCTGGCGGCGTATTTCCATTACCCGGAAAAGACCATCGGCATCGGCCCGCTGTTCCACGCCAGCGGCGATGACGCGGCCGACATGCAGGCGATCCGGCACTGGTATCGCCCGTGGGTGGGCAAGACCCGCGGTACGGTCTGAGCGGCCATCGGCCGCCAGCCGATGCGCCACGTCCGGCACATGCCGGAAGGGCGCGGCGGGAGTAGGCTGATGGGCTGGCGTCCGGTCCCTGGGCGCCCCACAGGAGCCTTTTGCATGTCGCGTACCGTCTTATTGGCCGCCGCCATCAGCCTGGCGCTGGCCGCTTGTTCCGGCAAGGAGTCCACCCCCGTGTCCGAAGTCCAGAATGCCCCGGCCCAGCAGCCGGCGGATGCCTCCACCAATCCGCTGCTGAGCGCCAGCACGTTGCCGTTCCAGGCGCCGCCGTTCGACAGGATCCAGGACAGCGATTACCTGCCCGCGTTCGAGGAAGGCATGCGCCAGCACCTGGCCGAAGTGCGGAAGATCGCCGACAGCACGGAGCCGGCCACCTTCGACAACACCATCGTGGCGATGGAACGCAGCGGCGAGACCCTGAACCGCGTCGCGCGCATCTTCTTCGGGCTGGTGCAGGCCGATACCAACGATGCGCGCCAGAAGATCCAGGAAGAGGTGGCGCCGAAGCTGGCCGCGCACCAGGATGAGGTCAACCTGGATCCGAAACTGTTCGCACGGGTGAAGTCGATCCACGACCAGCGCGATGCCCTGGGCCTGGATGCGGTGCAGAAGCGTCTGGTCGAGCATTACTACGATGGCCTGGTGCGTGCCGGCGCGCAGCTTTCCGACGCCGACAAGACCACCCTGCGCAAGCTCAACGTGGAAGAAACCACGCTGTCCACCCAGTTCCATACGCGCCTGGTGGCGGCCACCGCTGCTGGCGCCGTGGTGGTGGACGACAAGGCGAAGCTGGCCGGGCTGGGCGATGATGCGGTCAACACGGCAGCCGGCGACGCCAGCGCGCGCAAGCTGGAAGGCAAGTATCTGCTGCCGCTGCAGAACACCACCCAGCAGCCGGTGCTGGGCTCGCTGAGCGACCGCGAACAGCGCGCCGCCGTGCTGAAGGCATCGGAAACGCGCGCCGAGAAGGGCGATGCCAACGATACCCGCGAGACCGTGCAGCGCCTGGCTCAGCTGCGTGCGCAGAAGGCCAGCCTGCTCGGTTTCGCCACCTATGCCGATTACAACCTCGGTGACCAGATGGCCAGGACCCCGGCGGCGGCCCTCAAGCTGCTGACCGATACGGTGCCGGCAGCCACCGCGAAGGCACGCGCCGAAGCGGGTGAGATCCAGAAGGTCATCGATGCCCAGAACGGTGGCTTCAAGCTGGCCGCATCGGATTGGGATTTCTATGCCGAACAGGTCCGCAAGGCGAAGTACGACCTGGACGAATCGCAGATCAAGCCGTATTTCGAACTGGACAACGTGCTGCAGAACGGCGTCTTCTATGCCGCCACGCAGTTGTACGGCATCACCTTCAAGCCGCGTACCGACATCCCGACCTACCATGACGACATGAAGGTCTACGAGGTCTTCGACAAGGACGGCAGCTCGCTGGCGCTGTTCTATACCGATTACTTCAAGCGCGACAGCAAGTCCGGCGGCGCCTGGATGGACGTGTTCGTCGAACAGGATGGCCTGACCGGCGCCAAGCCGGTGATCTACAACGTCTGCAACTTCACCAAGCCGGCGGCAGGCCAGCCGGCGCTGCTGAGCTTCGATGACGTCACCACCCTGTTCCATGAGTTCGGCCATGCGCTGCATGGCATGTTCTCCAACGTGAAGTACCCGTCCATCGCCGGCACGGCCACCTCGCGTGATTTCGTCGAGTTCCCCTCGCAGTTCAATGAACACTGGGCGCTGGACCCGAAGGTGTTCGCCAACTATGCGAAGAACTACAGGACCGGCGAGCCGATGCCGCAGGAACTGGTGGACAGGATCCTCAAGGCACGCAGCTTCAACAAGGGCTACGCGACCACCGAGTACCTGTCCGCCGCACTGCTGGACCTGGCCTGGCACACGCAGCCGGCCGATGCGCCGCTGCAGGACGTGGATGCCTTCGAAGCGGCAGCGCTGAAGAAGTACAAGGTGGACCTGCCGCAGGTGCCGCCGCGTTACCGCACCACCTATTTCGACCATATCTGGGGCGGTGGTTATTCGGCGGGTTATTACGCGTACTTCTGGGCTGAAGTCCTCGACCACGATGCCTTCCAGTGGTTCAAGGAAAACGGCGGGCTTACCGCCGCCAACGGCCAGGCGTTCCGCGACAAGGTACTGTCCCGTGGCAACAGCGTGGAACTGTCCGAGCTGTATCGCGATTTCCGTGGCAAGGATCCGTCGGTCGAGCCGCTGCTCGAGTTCCGCGGCCTGAAGTAAGCGGACGGCGGGGTGCCTGCCGGTGGGTGGCGCCCGTTGGTCGCCACCTCGGCTGCACCCATGATGGACCGTAGTGCCGGGCTCTGCCCGGCAGCAGCGACAGTAGCGGGGCAGAGCCCCGCCCCATGGGTTATGCGTCCTTTCGGGTTGACGTAGTGCCGGGGCTCTGCCCGGCAGCATAGACAGCAGCGGGGCAGAGCCCCGCTCTACGGGTCATGCATCCTTTCGGGTCGCCGTAGTGCCGGGCTTTGCCCGGCAGCATCGACAGCAGCAGGGCAGAGCTCCGCTCTAAGGGTTATGCGTCCTTTCGGGTCGCAATAAGTATCAATCGGTACTCAACAGGTTATGGATCGACTGGATAGCGGGATCTAACCTGAGCCCCTCCCCACTTTACCGGCCGCGCCATGCGCGGCTGAATCGAACCCATGAACGGTGACACTGCGGCGATCCCTGCATGCCGCGTTTCCTCCGGCCAGCCAGCGCCGACCGCCGCCGCATCCACCCGTATCGAACAGGGCACCCCGGCCTTCCAACGCACCGCCGTCGCTTTGTTCCTTGCCGGATTCTCCACCTTTGGGCTGCTCTACACCGTGCAGCCGCTGCTGCCGGAGTTCAGCCGCCACTTCGGTGTTTCGGCCGCCAACAGCGCGCTGGCCCTGTCGCTCAGCACCGGCCTGTTGGCGGTGATGATGCTGCTGGCCGGGCTGGTATCCGATCGCGTCGGCCGTCGCAACGTGATGATCACCGCGCTGCTGGCATCCACCGTGCTTTCAGCCGCCAGTGCACTGGTCAGTGACTGGACCACCCTGCTGGTGCTTCGCGCGCTGCTCGGCGTGGCGCTCAGCGGCGTGCCTGCGGTGGCGATGACCTATCTGGTCGAAGAGATGGACAGCCGCGCGCTGGGACTGGCGATGGGCCTGTACATCGGAGGCAATGCGGTGGGCGGCATGAGCGGCCGGTTGATCGCCGGCATCGTCGCCGACCATTGGGGCTGGCGTTGGGGCATCGGTGCGGTCTCGTTGATCGCGGTACTAAGTACGGTGCTGCTGTGGATGCAGCTGCCGCCTTCCCGGCATTTCCAGAGCCGTCGCGGTGGTCTGCGCCAACTGCCCTCGCGCTGGCGTGCACTGTTTGCCGATGCAGGGCTGCCATGGCTGTTCGCCACCGCATTCGTGCTGATGGGCGTGTTCGTCACGCTGTACAACTACCTCGGTTATCACCTGCTGGCGCCACCGTACCGTCTCAGCCAGACCGTGGTGGGGCTGATTTTCAGTGTGTACCTGGTGGGTACCTTCAGCTCGGCCTGGATGGGACAACAGGCGATTCATCATGGGCGCGGACGCGTGCTGTCGATTTGTTACGCACTGATCGTGGCGGGCATCGTGCTGCTGGCGATGCCGTGGCTGTGGAGCATGGCGATCGGCATTGCGCTGGTGACGTTCGGCTTCTTCGGTGGACATTCGGTGGCCAGCAGCTGGGTGGGAAGCCGTGCCGGGTCCATGCGTGCCGAAGCCTCGGCCCTGTATCTGTTTGCGTACTACCTGGGTTCCAGCGTGCTGGGCGCCGTGGGCGGGCTGGCCTATACCGCATGGGACTGGCCGGGCGTATGCCTTTTCACTGGCATGCTGACACTGGTCGGCGCGGGCATTGCCTGGAGCCTGTGGCGGAACCCCGTGATGGTGCGCGGGCTGCCTTGATGAACGGCTATGGTAAGGTCAGCCCTCGCCGGAATCACACAGGGACGATGTATGGGAAACATGACCACGATCCTGCTTCTGCTTCTGCTATTGATGGCGTTCCTTGCTTTGCTTGCGGCCGCAGCCGCAGTGACTTGGGTGGTCAAACGCGTGTGGTATGCAGGGAAGGAAAGGCCGCAGCGCCAGCTTGAAGACCGGTGCTGAAAGCTGCCCAGCGCTGTCGGCAGTCGCACTTTCGCAGCTGGGTAGAGAGGCTCAGGCCCCCACACGGTGACATTTCAGCCGGCGCTACGCGAACGCCTCACGCAGCAATGCAGTGAAGTTCCGGATCAGCGGCGTCACGCCTTCGCGGCGCCAGGCCAGCTGGACTTCGGAATGCGCGCCACGGTCGGCCAGCGCGACGAAGCACGCGCCCTCGATCTGAATGTGGCTGCACGACGAAGGCAGGATCGCCGCACCCAGCCCCGCCGCTGCGAGGCTGATCAGCGTCGACGCCTCGCCGGCCTCCTGCACGATGCGAGGCGTGAACCCCGCTGCCGCGCACAGCGCGATCATCTGGTCGTGGATGCCGGCGCCGACGCTGCGATGGAAGCCCACGAACGGCTCATGCGCGAACTGCTTCAGCGGCAGCACGGTAGTCGCAGGATCGCGTCCGCGCAGCGCGGGGTGATCGCGATGCAGCACCAGTGCGAGCGGATCGGTGAACAGGCTATGCGCCACCAGCTCAGGCGGCAGTACGCGCTTGCGGATGATGCCCACATCCAGCGTGTTCTCCAGCAACGCATCGATCTGCTGCAGGGTATTCATCTCTCGAAGCTGCAGGCGTACCTGTGGAAATCGTTCGCGGTAACCGAAGATCACGCGCGGGATCTCTGATACCAGCGGCGTGGCGCGGGTGAGGCCGATATGCAGCTGGCCCACTTCGCCGCGCTGCACGCGCTGCACTTCGTCTATTGCCACATCCATCTGTGCCAGCACCGTGCGGGCCCGCTGCTGCAGCAGCATGCCGGCTTCGGTGAGCTGCACACGGCGGTGGCTGCGCACGAACAGCTGCGCGCCGATCAGCTGCTCCAGCTGTCGGATCTGCTGGCTGAGCGGTGGTTGTGACATGCCCAGTCGTTCGGCGGCCTGGCCGAAGTGCAGTGTGTCGGCCACGGCGAGGAAGTAGCGGAGATGGCGGAGTTCGATGGACATGGAGGGATTGTAGGGAAGGCCGTCGGACAAGACAGGCGCCCGTACCAGTCCCCTTGACGGATGTGAACATATGGTGAATATTCCGCCTGCAATCAACAGGGGATGGCAGGGATGCAGGACAGGAAGTCGGGCCGCCACGCCGCGGCCACAGGCGCTGTGCGAATGATGGTGGCAGCGCTGCTGGCCGTCGGTGGCATTGTGGTGGCCAGCGGCCAGACCATGCAGCCTTACCAGGAATACGACAAGCGTCTGCGCAGTGCCGAACAGGTCGGCGCGTTGACCTCGGACCTGTTTGGCGACGCGATCAACATGTTCGACCAGAGTGTTGCCTTCGAACAGACCGACATCGACATTCCCGGCACCAACGCGTTGCCGGTGAGGTTGACCCGCAAGCTGGTGGTGCGCCCCGTTCCCTTTGCCGGCATGGCCCCGCAGATCTACGGTGGTACCGGCGACTGGAACATTGATGTGCCGTATATCTCAGGGGTATTCGATGGGGCATACGGGTGGAATGTGTCCGGCGGCGGGTTGCGCAAGGCGCGCTGCAGCGAAAACTTCTATCCCTACACGCAGCCACCGCATCGCGTGGACGACATCTGGTCTGGGTATACGGTGAACCTGCCGGGACACGGCGCCCGCTCGTTGATCGCCTTGCCGCCGGCGCAATTCAAGCCCGACAACCGCCAGGCCAGCAAGTGGACCACCAGCGCGCTGGATGCCATCACCTGCACCTCGATGGTTACAGGTTACGAGGGCGAAGGATTCGTCCTGCAGACCACTGAGGGCGTCAGCTATACGTTCAACATCGGCACCACGCGCAGCGCTGGAGCAATGGGCGAAGATTCGGCCAGCGGCCGCTCGCGACCGCGCGTGGAAGTATTCCTGCTGGCAAGCCGCATCGAAGATCGCTTCGGCAATTCAGTCAGCATCACCTACAACGGCAAGGGCCACCCTACGGCCATCACCGGCAGTGACGGGCGCAGCATCTCGCTGCAGTACAGCAACGACCGGCTGGTGAGTGCCAGTGCCCATGGACGCAGCTGGACCTACGCCTACACCGGCAGCACGCTGCAGCGGGTCACTCAACCCGACCAGGCGGTGATGGAGATCAAGCATCTTTCAGACACGCGCGTGTCCTACATGCTCTGGCAGGAGGACCCCGGCAAGGGATGCGGCAATGTGGCGCCGATAAGTCCCAAGACCTATACGCTGCAGATGAAGCACCCGTCTGGTGCGATAGGTACCTTCCGTTTCGACCATCAGCGGCATTATCGGGTGGGTGTGCCCAGTGTGTTGTGCCAGGGTGAGGCGGCGAGCGGCTCAGCGGAGAACGAATCGTCGGTCGTCCATCACCTGGCCGTGCCCATCCATTTCGACGTGCTGGGGCTGACCCGCAAGACCATCGAAGGCCCTGGACTGCCTGCCGCACTGGTCTGGATGTATGAAGGAACCAATGCGGAATCATCACTATGGTCGGGCAACGTTGCGCCGTGCGTCGCCTGCATCGGCACCAAAGTGGTGACCGTACGACAGCCCGACGGCAGCACGGTGCATGAATCCTTCGGCACGGTTTACTCCCGCGATGAAGGCAAGTTGCTGGGCCGCAACGTGGTGGCGGCCGACGGAACGGTGCTGGAGGATGAGGACCTGTTTTACGTCACCTCCGCGCAGGCCGCCAGCATGCCGTTTCCGGATCGCTACGGATCGCGCTGGGGTGGGAATGATGAGTCCGCGGTGCTGGTGAGGCCGCTGACGAGGAAGGTGATCACGCGGGACGGTACCACGATGACCTGGAATGTCACCGCGTTCGATGGCAAGGCCCGGCCGTTGAAGATCGAGCGCAGCAGTTCGCTTGGCGACAGTCGCACCGACGCCACGGCATATTTTGACGACACCACGCGCTGGCTGCTGGGACAGACCGCCAGTTCCACCAACGTCAACACCGGCCGGGTCGAATCGCAGACAACGTTCAACGCGCTGGCCATGCCGGTACAGCAGCGCCAGTTCGGCAAGCTGGTGCAGACGCTCACCTACAACGCCGATGGCAGCGTGGCCAGCTTCGCGGATGGCCGTGGAAACACCACCACGTTGAGCAACTGGAAGCGCGGCACGCCCCAATCGATCAATCACGCAGACGGCACCGCCATCAGTGCGGAGGTGGATGACAACGGCTGGATCACGGCGGTGACCAGTGAGATCGGATACCAGACCCGCTATGGCTACGATGCCATGGGGCGCTTGAATTCCACCACCTATGCCAGCGGCGATACGGTGAACTGGAATTCCACGACGCAGAAGTTCGAGCGCGTGAATGCGGTCGAACATGGAATCGCAGCCGGACACTGGAGACTGACCACGGCTTCCGGAAACCGGCGCAAGTACACCTATTTCGATGCCATGTGGCGACCGGTCGTCACGCGGGAGCATGACACCTCCAACGCCACGGCTACCGACCGGTATCAGCGCTTCAGCTACGACCACGCGGGCCGTACGACCTTCCAGTCCCATCCCGGATCTGGCGCCACACTGACGACCGGTCAATGGAACGAGTACGACGCGCTGGGCCGGCTGACGTCCACATCGGGTGACAGCGAACTGGGCCTGCTGACCACGGTCACTGAATACCTGCCGGGCATGGATGTGCGCGTCACTGGGCCGCGCGGCGACCGATCGATCACCCACCATCAGGTTTTCGATACGCCCAGTTACCAGAACCCGGTCTCCATCGAGCAGCCAGCCGCCGGCGAGCCCGGCATCCGGACACGCGTGGTGCGTGATGTTCTAGGCAAGCCGACGCGCATCGTGCGCGAATCCTACTGAGGGCAGGGACGTCCATGAAGCGAAGCATCTTTGGCGGCCTATGCATGCCGCGGTTGTTGTACACGTTGCTCATGCTGCTGCCGATGGCCTGGAATGCATCGGCCTGCGATAACGAAGATCCGCGCCGTGTGGCCGAGGCAGTGCTTGCGCCGATGGTCGTGCCAGCGCCATGCCCGGACCCGGACGACGGTGGCGCGACGACGCCACTGTATGCCGTATTCCAGGGCCAATCAGTACCGGACCAGATGGTGGCCGGACAGAACTACAACGTCAGCCTGTCCTTCCGCAACACCGGGGCGATGGCATGGGAGACCCATCGTGCGTTCAATCTCGGCTCGCAACCGGCCGGCAATACACGTTGGGGGCCGACCCGCGTAGGCCTGCCGCATAACGCAGGTTACGGACAGGACGTGACGTTCAACTTCAGTGTACGCGCGCCGGACCAGGCCGGAACCCATGATTTCCAGTGGAAAATGGTGCTTGATGGGGTGCAGTGGCTGGGCCAGCCGTCAACCCTGAAGCGCATCAACGTAGTGCGCTCCACCATCAAGGGCAACATCGATGGTGTATCGGGTACGCATATCACGGGCTGGGCCTGCTCGACCTACATCGAAACGCCCATCGATGTGCATGTCTACGTAGGCGGTGCTGCAGGCTCCGGAACCCATGCCATCACCGGACGTGCTGACCAGGCCGGTGAAGCAGGGCTTGGTACGCAGTGTGGCACCCAGAATACGGCGCGCCGCTTTCGAATTGCAGTGCCACCCAACGTAGTGAATGGCTACTCGAACAGCCTAGTCTATGTGCATGGAATTTCGGCAGTCGGTGGCTCGAACGATCTGCTTACCGGATCTGGTGTCCATCGTATTCCTTACAACAAATTCCCTACGGTAAGCCTCACCTCACCTGCCAATGGTGGCGTGGTGGGCGAAGGCAATCCGATAGTGCTGGTGGCTTCGGCGTCCGATCCGGATGACGGAGTGGCCTCGGTGGCCTTCCTTGGGGACGGCCGCCAGCTTGCGGTGACCTCGCCACCAAACCTTACCTACAGTTGGTCAACCACGCCAGGCGACCACACCGTACGCGCCCGCGCTGTGGATACCCGTGGCGCAGAGGGTTTCAGTGATACGCGCACGGTCCACGTGTCGCGCGTTACAGGTGCGGTCACCGGCATGCGTGATGGAAAGATTCTGGGGTGGGCGTGCAATACGAAGGTGAAGGGTGCGATCCGTGTGCATCTGTACGTGGGCGGTCAATCCGGCGTAGGCACCTACGCGGGCGAGTTCAATGCAACTAATGCCAGTGCTGCGGACGTCAACGCGAGCTGCGGTGCGGGCACGGCCCACAACTTCAATATCACGCCGCCAGCGAGCGTGGTGACCGAGCACGCGGGAAAGACCATCCATGTGCATGGAATATCGAGCTTTGGCGGGCCCAATCATCTGCTGGGAGGTTCGGGAAGCCTCATTCTGAAGGCAAACGCAGCCCCCAAGGCCACCATCACGTCGCCGGCCAGCGGTGCAATCCTCGCTCACCCTGGCGCAGTGCGCTTCACTGCAGCGGCCAGCGACGCAGATGGTGTGGTCACACAGGTGCAACTGCTGCTCAATGGCGTTGCGGTGGCGACGCCAACTACCGCACCCTATGAGGTCCAGCTGGAGGATCTACCCGTTGGCACGCACAAGCTGCGTGCGGTCGCCAAGGACTCGCGAGGGGCCACCGGCAGCCACGAAATCACCATCAAGGTCCAGCAGGGGCAGGCACCAGCCTCCATAACGCGGCAGTATGTGTACGACGCACAACAGCAGCTGTGCAAGGTCATCGAGCCGGAAACCGGATCCACGGTGATGGACTACGATCCGGCGGGCAACCTGGCCTGGTCAGCGGGAGGACTTAACCTGCCCAGCGCCACCAGTTGCGACCGTGAGAGCGCGCGGACGTCCGGGCGTCGGGTCGACCGCCTTTATGACGTGCGCAACCGGCTGCTTGAACTGACATTCCCCGATGGCAACGGTAACCAGCGTTGGGAGTACACGCCGGACGGTCTGCCGTCCAAGGTGACCACCTGGAATGACGGCGGCGCCAGCACCGTGGTCAATACGTACGCCTACAACAAACGGCGCTTGATGACGGCCGAGACCGTGAGCGTCAACGATGCGGCGCCGGTGACGATCGGCTACACCTACGATGCCAACGGCAACCTGTCAGGGCAGACGCGACCGGGTGGGCTGGCCTTGCAGTACCAGCCCAACGCGCTGGGGCAGCCTACGCAGGTGCGCGACGCAGCCGGTCAGATCTATGCGCAGGGCATCGCCTGGCACGCCAATGGCGCATTGGCGCGCCTGACGTACGGTAACGGGGTACAACACCAAACCGTACTCAATGCACGCCAGCTGCCGGCCCAGCTGCGCGACAGCGGCGCGTTGGCGCTCAACTACGAATATGACGTCAACGGCAACGTCACCGCGATCCTGGACCAGCAGCAGGGCACCAGCAAAGACGTGCGCATGCGGTATGACGCGCACAACCGGCTGGCTGAGGCGACGTCTGCCGCTTACGGGGGCAATGGACAGTTCCGCTATCGTTATGACGTGCTGGACAACCTCACCAGCACCGCCTTGGGCGGGGTCAAGGCGCACAACTACTGGTACGACGCAAAGAACCGGCTGACCAACGTACGCGACGACAGCGGCGCCACGACGATGGGCCTGGCCTACGACGTACAGGGCAACCTCGCCAACCGCAGCGGACAGGTGCATGCCTTCGACTTCGGCAACCGGCTGCGCGAGGTGGCAGGCATCGAGCGGTACCGCTATGACGCGCATGGACGCCGTGTCAGCGCTACGGATGGCAACGGCCAGCGGCTGTTCTCGCTGTATGGAAATGACGGCACGCTGCTGTACGAGCAGCGTCGCGGTCGCGGTAACACCGACTATATCCAGCTGGGCACGCGTCTGCTGGCCACGCGCACCAGTGGCGTGGTGACGTGGCAGCATACCGACGCGCTGGGAAGCCCGGTGGCAAGCACCAACGGCAGCGGTGCGGTGGTGGAGCGCAAACAGTTCGAGCCGTATGGTGCTTCGGTAGGGACCGCGACGGATGGGGTGGGATACACCGGGCATGTGATGGATGCCGGGACCGGGCTGACTTATATGCAGCAGCGGTACTATGATCCGGGGCTAGGAATTTTCTTGTCTGTGGATCCGGTAACGGCGTATGGAGATCCAGTATCTGCCTTTGGGAGGTATCGGTATGCCAATAGCAATCCTTATCGATTTATCGACCCCGACGGCAGGCAGAGCTGGTCGAATACGGGCACCGCTAATGCTTGGCCTGCCGTACAGCGGGCATGTGGTGGTAATAATTCTTGTGAGCAGGACGTTGCTTGGGATTTAGCAAAGGCAGAAGCAAAGATTTCGTTGACTGCCTATGGCGGCACTACGGTGTCTGGACTACTGCGAGCAATAGCGGCGCCTTTAAGGGCGGCGGCTGGAGAAGCGCAAAATCCTACTGTAGCGGGAGTGAAAATTGGGGATAGGCCATCTGAAACGAGGGCAGCTCTGGAGGGCGCGGGTTACAAGGGCGTAAGAATATCTAATAATTCTGGGACAGAATCAGGAACGCTTCACAACGTTCCAGGAATGAGAATGGATGTCAGGGTGATGGATGGAGGGCAAAGGCATGCTCCGAGGGTGGTGACGACGCGACAGGGAAATCCACGCCAGCCTGTCAATCCACAGAATGGCAAAAATTTTGGGAATATACCGAAAGGTGAGCAGCGAACAGGTAGCCATATTTACTATAGAGAGAAAAAATAGTGTTCATCTTGAGCGGGGAAAAAACCGAGCTAAGCTTGAAGCTTGCATGCGAATCTATAAGTAGAATGTTGGTTGGTGCGTATCTTGATTGCTTTAGTGTAAGTAGTATCGTGGTGTCCTTGAAGTTTATTAATGACAGTTCCTGCGCGGGGCATTCTTTATATGTCGAAAATGAATTCTCGTGCGACGCTGTGATCCGTACCGATGATAATTTTGAAACTAATTACTCGGCAGAAGATTTCTTCACAAGAAGAGCAAAATTTTTGTCTGACATATATTCCTTGATTGGAATGGAAGTGACAAAAATAGATTTAGGTGTTGATGGTTCGTTGTCGATCTCCATTGGAGAGTCGATTGTTTTTGTGAAAATATCAGAAGAGGACGGTGAGGAAGGGGATTCTGCGTGGAAGGTGGAAATGGAGGCATCTGCGGACCACGTGGTGTCGGCGGTTAGTTCTGTTGTGTGTGTGCCAGATGATGGCGGAGTCACATTCTTTTCCTGGCGATGATCTGAATAGAGCGGCCGAGGTCTGAGCGACAATCGAGTAATACGCTGAGGTGACGATCATGCAATCCAGGTGCGTCGATGCTTAGCGCCTTGTGCAGTGCGGGCGCCCGCGTCGCGCGTTTTTCCTGGGTGAGGTGGAGCAGTTTGTTACTTGGAAAGCCTTGCTGGCGTTGACGCAGCCGCACTGCCCGGTTGCCGGTCGTCGCGGCCGGCAGCCATACCGGTTGGCCACCATGCTTCGCGTGTAGCTGCTTCGCAGGCCTGGATGAGCTGAACACAGTCGCCGACGAAACGACGATCCTCAACTTCCGGCGATTGCTCAAAACGCGTGGGCTTGCCGTATAGATGCACCAGACCCACAAGGGGAATCAAGGGTACTTCGGCACGAAGGTGCATAGCGGCCTGCCTGAATGGTAGTTCCCCCGCTTTAAAGATCCTTCAAAGCGGAACCATGCAGTCAACGTCAGCTTGCGCATTCACGTGAGGCTGCCGGCAGAGCGCGATATTCGGCGCCACGTGGTTGTCTGCGTCCGCACGCTACGCGTGTCCGCATCCAGCAGTTTCACCGTTCCGAATGCCCGCTCTGGTCGTATTCCCGCGGTGAGAACAACTCCGGCTGGATCAAGTCCACGAACGCACGTGCCTGCGCGGACAGCGCCTTGCCCCGTCGCACGATCACCCCGTAGCTGCGTTCCGGAAACCACTCGCGCATGGACCGCGCCACGAGCTTGGCCGGGTCGGTATCGTTCAGGCACAACGCGGGGACGATGGAAATACCCATGCCCATCGCCACGTACTGCTTGATCACTTCCCAGCCGCCCACTTCCAACGCCACGGTGTAGGGCAGCCGGTGGCGCTGGAACACCTGGTCCACCAGCCGGTAGGTGATCTGCCGTTTTGGCGGCAACACCAGCGGGTGCTGCGAGATCGCTTCCAGGCTGAGCGGGCCGTTCGCCAGCGGATGACCATGCGGGGTGATCAGCACCTGCTCGAAGCGATATGCCGGCGCATAGGTCAGATCGGCCGGCACATCGGTCATTGAGCCCACCGCCAGGTCCGCTGCGTCCTCGCGCAGCAGGTCGGTGCCGTCCGCGCTGATGGCGTTGTGCAGGGTAAGGCGCACATCCGGGTGAACCTGCCGGAAGCGTTCGATGATGCGCGGCAGCAGGTAGAGGATGGTCGAGCTGTTGGCGGCGATGTTCAGCTCGCCCGCATCCAGCCCGCTGACCTTGTCGCGGAACCGGATTTCCAGCGCGTCCAGGTCCTCCACCAGCGGTTGCGCCATTTCGAACAGCACCTGGCCTTCGCGGCTGGGAATCAATCGACGGCCGCTGCGCTCGAACAGCACCACGCCCAATTCCCGCTCCAGCGCCTGGAGCTGCTGGCTGATCGCCGGCTGGCTGACAAAAAGCGCCTCGGCGGCCCGTGAAACCGAACCCAGCCGCACCGTCTGGCAGAACGCACGCAGGGGTTTGAGGCGGTCGGATTTGTAGGAAAAACGAGGGCTTGGCGGGTTGTGTGTGGACATGGCGTCATGAGTATAAGCACATCTTATGCAGTGCATTGCAAAAACTGCTTTGTCAAATATATGTCCTGCATCGCACCGTAGAGTCGTCCCCAACGCTGGAGTCGCTTCCATGTCTGCCGTTGCTTCCGCCATCCCCGCGCCGTCGGCCAAGGCCACCCCCGGGATCGCCCTGACGACCCAGGTGGCCGGGCAGTCCGCGCTGTTGCCGGCGCCGTTGCTGGCCCTGCTGGTGTCACTGCACCGCGCCGTGGAACCGGACCGGCAGGTGCGGCTGCAGGCGCGCCGTGAGCGTCAGGCCTTCTTCGACCAGGGCGGCCTGCCTGACTTCCGTGCCGATACCACGCAGATCCGCGCTGGCGACTGGAAAGTCGCCCCGCTGCCGGCGGCCCTGCAGGATCGCCGTGTCGAGATCACCGGGCCGACCGATCCGAAGATGGTCATCAATGCCCTGAACTCTGGCGCCAAGGTATTCATGGCCGATTTCGAGGACGCCACCGCACCCACGTGGCGAAACCTGCTGGCCGGCCAGCAGGCGTTGATCGGTGCCGTGCGTGGTGACCTGGAGTTCACCGCGCCGGCCGGCAACGGCAGGCCGGGCAAGCATTACGCGCTGCGCCCGTTCGAGGAGCAGGCGGTACTGATCGTGCGGCCACGCGGCTGGCACCTGGACGAAAAGCACGTGCTGGTGGACGGGCAGCGCCTGGCGGGCGGCCTGTTCGATGCCGCCGTGTTCGCCTTCCACAACGCGCGCGCACTGCAGGCCAGGGATCGAGGCCCGTACTTCTACCTGCCCAAGCTGCAGAGCATGGAAGAGGCGGCGCTGTGGGAAACCGCGCTGTCGCACATCGAGGGCATGCTCGGCCTCCCCCACGGACAGATCAAGGTCACCGTGCTGATCGAAACGCTGCCAGCCGTGTTCGAAATGGACGAGATCCTGCACGCGCTGCGCGACCGTATCGTCGGCCTGAACTGCGGGCGCTGGGACTACATCTTCTCCTACCTGAAAACCTTCCGTCGCCACGCGGACAAGGTGCTGCCCGAGCGCGGCCAGGTGACCATGACCCAGCCGTTCCTGAAGGCCTATTCGGAACTCCTGATACAGACCTGTCATCGCCGTGGCGCGCACGCGATGGGTGGCATGGCCGCGCAGATCCCGATCGGCCATGATGCCGCCGCCAACGAGCAGGCCATGGCGCGGGTGCGTGCGGACAAGCTGCGCGAAGTGACCGCCGGCCATGACGGCACGTGGGTCGCGCACCCGGCGCTGATTCCGGTGGCGATGGCGATCTTCGATGAGCACATGCCCGGACCGAACCAGCAGCACGTGCTGCGCCAGGATGTGCGCGTGGACCGCGACGCGCTGATCGCACGGCCGCCGGGTTCGATTACCCGCAGCGGTTTCGAAGGCAACGTGGAAGTCTGCGTGCGCTATCTGGCGGCGTGGCTGGACGGCAACGGCTGTGTGCCTATCCACAATCTGATGGAAGATGCGGCCACCGCCGAGATCAGCCGCAGCCAGCTCTGGCAGTGGCTTCACACACCCGGGCAGCAGCTGGACGACGGCACGGCGATCGACGCCACGCTGCTGGATGCCACCCTGGCGCAGCTGCCGGCACGGCTTGGCGATCGCAGCGCACTGCCCGGTGGCAATCGCGTGGACGAAGCCATCGCGCTGCTGGCAGACCTGAGCCACGCCGACGAACTCAACGACTTCCTGACCCTGCCGGCCTACGACCGTCTTGCGTAGAGCGGGGCTCTGCCCCGCTGCCATTCGCCCCGTAAAGCCGGGCAGAGCCCGGCACTACACCCGCTACCCAACACTGGAGATAGACATGAGCACGCTGCCCACTGCCGAACAGATCCAGCACGACTGGGATACCAACCCGCGCTGGCAGGGTATCGAACGCAACTACAGCGCCGCTGACGTGGTGCGCCTGCGCGGTACCGTCCACGTCGAGCATTCGCTGGCGCGCCTGGGCGCGGAAAAGCTGTGGAAATACCTGCATGAAAAGGACTTCGTAAACGCATTGGGGGCGCTGACCGGCAACCAGGCCATGCAGCAGGTGAAGGCTGGCTTGAACGCCATCTACCTGTCCGGCTGGCAGGTGGCCGCCGACGCCAATCTGGCCGGCCAGATGTATCCGGACCAGTCGCTGTACCCGGCCGATTCGGTGCCGGCGGTGGTCAAGCGCATCAACAACACCCTGCTGCGCGCCGACCAGCTGCACCATGCCGAAGGCAAGGATGAGATCGACTTCCTGCAGCCGATCGTGGCCGATGCCGAAGCGGGCTTTGGCGGTGTGCTCAACGCCTTTGAGCTGATGAAGGCGATGATCGAGGCCGGTGCCGCCGGCGTGCACTTCGAGGACCAGCTGGCATCGGTGAAGAAGTGCGGCCACATGGGTGGCAAGGTGCTGGTGCCGACCCGTGAGGCCATCGAGAAGCTCAACGCGGCGCGGCTGGCCGCCGATGTACTGGGCGTGCCGACCCTGCTGGTGGCGCGGACCGATGCCGAGGCCGCCGATCTGCTGACCAGCGACATCGATGGCAACGACCAGCCGTTCGCCACCGGCGAGCGCCCCCCGGAAGGCTTCTACCGCACCCGCAACGGTCTGGACCAGGCCATCAGCCGTGGCCTGGCCTATGCCCCGTATGCCGATCTGGTGTGGTGTGAAACCGGCAAGCCGGACCTGGAGTTCGCACGGCAGTTCGCCGAGGCGATCCATGCCAAGTTCCCCGGCAAGCTGCTGGCCTACAACTGCTCGCCCAGCTTCAACTGGAAGAAGAACCTGGATGACGCCACCATCGCCAGGTTTCAGAAGGAGATCGCTGGTTACGGCTACCGCTTCCAGTTCATCACCTTGGCTGGGTTCCACGCGCTGAACTATTCGATGTTCAACCTGGCGCATGGCTACGCGCGCCGGCAGATGAGTGCTTTCGTGGAGCTGCAGGAGGCCGAATTCGCGGCAGCCGATCGGGGCTTCACTGCGGTGAAGCACCAGCGTGAGGTGGGTACGGGCTATTTCGATGCCGTGACCCAGGCCATCCAGCAGGGGCAGTCCTCGACCACTGCACTGACCGGCTCCACCGAAGAGGAGCAGTTTCACAGCGGGCGCGCCGCCTGACGCCGCAGGGCCGGGCGCTGTCCGGCACCCCTGCGTGGCAGCCGCAGGCGGAACCCGGCGTTACGCTTCCCGTGCGCCGGAACTCCGCCGATCCACCCGTCAAAAATGAGACGCAGCGCACACTTGAATCCGGTGCTATGCTCCGGTCTGGGAAGCAGGATCCGACTGGCGGAACAGGGGAATGATCGGCAACGGTGCAGCCGCTGACGTGTGCGAGCAGCCGGGCATCGCCGTGAGGGCGATGGCCGAAATCGTGCATGCCGTCCTCAGCGCCGAAGAGTTCGATCTGTTCGCCGGCTTCGCCAGCCGGCAACGTATCCAGCCCGGCGACCATCTGTTCCGTCGCGGGCAGCGTGGCAGCAGCATGTTCGTCATTGTCGCCGGCCAGGTTGAACTGGATTTCGGCGAAGACCTGGTGATCAAACGGCTCGGTCCGAATGAATTTTTCGGCGAGCTGGGCCTGCTGATCGGCGACCATCTGCGCAGTGCCGACGCAAGGGCCAGCGAAGAAACCGAACTGCTTGAACTGAGCCACGGCGATTTCCATCGTCTGGTGGAAAGCGAACCTGGTCTGGTGGCCTATTTCCTGCGCCGCACGATCATGCGCGTGGTCAGCAACGAACAGGCACTCATCGGCCAGTTGCGGCGTCGCAACCACGACCTGGAAACGGCGCTGGACAATCTCTACGTCACCACCCACCAGCTCACCCACACGCGCGAGCTGGTACGCACCGATGAGCTGACCGGGCTGCACAACAGGCGCGGGCTGGCGCTCTATCTGCATGAGTGCCGCGTGGACGACATCGGCCCGGCGCAGGGCCTGCTGCTGATCGACTGCGACAGCTTCAAGCAGATCAACGACCAGCATGGCCATCAGGCCGGCGACCGTGTGCTGCAGAGCGTGGCCAACATCCTGCGCTCCATGGCCGGCCCCGACGACCTGGCATGCAGGCTGGGAGGCGATGAGTTCTGTCTGCTGCTGCGCCGCGCCGATGCCGCAGCCATCCAGCACGCTGGCGAGTTCGTGCTCAACGCCGTGCACGGGTTGCTGGCGCGCAGCCATGGCACGCCACACGTGTGCCGGTTGAGTGTCGGTGCGAGCCTGCTGCGCGCGACCGCGGACTGGAGCGAATGGTATGCCGGCGCCGACCGCGCGCTGTACCAGGCCAAGCGCGAAGGGGGCGACCGCCTGCGCTGGTCGCATGATGTGGCCGAAGCCGGCTAGGGAAGGAGTCTTCATGCGCGGCGACACGGAAGCGCCTGTCCACGTGCCGATGATGCGGGCGCTGCTGTTCACCGACCTCTGCGATTCCACCCTGCTGGTGGAGCGGATGGGAGATACCGCAGCGGCTGAACTGTTCCAGGACCATGACCGCCTGGTGATGGCCCTGCAGCAGCGCTGGAACGGGCAGCAGATCGACCGCTCCGATGGTCTGTTCATGCTGTTCGAGCGCCCGGTGGATGCCCTTGGCTTCGGTCTGGATTACCAGCGTGGCCTGCAGGCGCTGGGCGGCAATCGCGATATCCTGCTGCGCGCGCGCATGGGCCTGCACGTGGGCGAAGTACTGCTGTGGAACAACAGCGCCGAGTCGATCGCGCTGGGTGCCAAGGCGGTGGAGGTGGAGGGTCTGGCCAAGCCGATGGCCGCGCGCCTGATGCAGCTGGCGCAGCCCGGCCAGTTCCTGCTGTCGGCTACCGCCGAGTCGATGGTCCGTCGCGCGGCCAGCGATCTGGGCGAGGCGGCGCTGGGGCTGAAGTGGACATCGTACGGACGCTGGCGCTTCAAGGGCGTGGCGCAGTCGATGGAAGTGTTCGGGCTGCAGGACCCGACGACACGCGGCACTGGGCGCCCGCGGCAGAGCGCGAAGGCATCACGTGACATCCCGGTCTGGCGGCGACCGCTGGTGATGACCGCCGAAGTCGCGCTGGTCGCGGCCTTGCTGGTCGGCGGCTGGTTCCTGACACGACCGCAACCGGCCATCGCCTTCGCCGAGCGCGATTGGGTTGTGCTGGGCGACGTACGCAACATGACCGGTCAGGGCGTGCTTGATGAAGGAATGGGGCAAGCGTTCCGGATCAGCCTGGAACAGTCGCGCTACGTGAACGTTCTGGGCGTGCTGAAAGTCCGCGATACGCTGACGAAGATGTTGCTCGCCGAAGACACACCCGTTGCCCAGGATGTGGCCATCCAGATTGCAAGGCGAGATGGTGCACGTGCCGTACTGCTGCCGACCATTCGTGAGGTTTCCGGCAAAGTGCGGGTATCCATGGAGGTGGTGGATCCAGCCACAGGACAGTCGGTCTACACGCTGTATTCCGATGGAAACGGCCTCTCATCGGTTCTGTCATCGACTGATAACGTCGTGGCCCAACTGCGGAATAGCCTGGGTGAAGCCGTCGCGGAGGTGAAGCGTGCGTCCGCACCGTTGCCAAGGGTTGCGACGCCCGATCTCGATGCCCTGTATGCCTATGCACGGGGCCAGGTTGCCTATGGCGCGGGGAAGGTCCCTGAATCCATCCGCCTGTTCGATGTTGCGATCGGGCTGGATCCAGGTTTCGCGATGGCCCATGTCGGCAAGGTGCGATCACTGGTGGCCCTCGGACGCCGTGATGACGCGCGAAAGGAACTGGAGATCATCGAGCCGTTGCGTGGGCGTCTGAGCACGCGCGAACTGCTGTACTTCCAGGCATGGGGGAAAGAAATGCTTTCGCCCAGCGAGACCGCAGCCCTTGATGCGTGGAAGACGCTCGCAGATCTCTATCCGGACCACCATGGTGCCAACGCCAACGTCGCCCTTGGTGAGTTGCAACTAGGCAACTATGTCGAAGCAGAACAGGCTGCCAAGCGCTCCAGTGTCAGCCAGAATGGGTTGAGGGGCGCAGCGCTGCAATTGCTTGGGCGGACACAGATCGCGCGCGGTGAATTTCCAGAGGCATTGGATGTCCTTCGTCAGAGCGTGGTGGCTGCCCAGGGGCAGCGCAACCGCCACTTGGCGGGTGCGCTTGCCGCCAGCGGTAATCCATTGGCAGCGAGAGATGTTCTGGTGACCTTGCCAACAGATGGGCCATCGGCATGGTTGGAAGGTCGATCTGTGGAGATAGATAACCAGCAAGGGACCCAGGCGGCCATCGCTGCAAAGCAGTCTGCAATGGCTTGCGAGGGCCCCAGTTCCATCTGCGAGTTTCTCGATGTCGTCGCTGTGGTCGTATCTGCCGGCGCGGATCAGTGCGCCACTGCAGGAGATATCCGCAGGGTGTCCGATCCGCTGATCAAGCTTGCAGAGGATCAGAACGAATTTGACCGCGGTCAGCGCCTCTACTTCGCGCTCGCCGCCGTCTATGCGGGTCAACGCTTAGGTGTGCTGGCTGACCATCGTACGATGTCGAGGCTCGACGAGTTGGCCAGAAGCATCAAGGACCCGCGAGCTGAACAACTGCTTGCCCTGGCTCATGCCAATGACAAACGGATGCGTGGTGACACGCTGGGCGCCGTACACGAAGCCCGTGCCCTGTTGAACGGTTCTGAACTGTTCCAGGTACACAGTGTTCTGGCGATGTCACTGGCCGGCAACGCGGATCCCACGGCGGCAGACAAGGAAATCGCCTGGCTCCGCTCCCACCGGGGCATCGCTTACGCAGAGTACGCTGGCTCAGCCGTGTTGCAGTCGCTGAACGTACGCGACAGTCGCGTGCCACCGAAGGCAACCCAGTGCCGAACGAAGAAACCGGGTCGCGGGGCCTGAATCAGGCGCTTGGCGTCGAGCCACCGTCGATGAAGCAGTGCGGAAGGCTGAACATTGCCTGGGTTGTAAACTGCTCCAGCAGTTGATCGCGTGCGGCAGCAAGCGTCGAAGCATCGGCCAGCGTGCCTGGCATCGAGCAATCAACGGCCGCTTCGGCCGCATCGGAGCTGATCTGGCTCAGTGCAACTGCGGGGCTCGCCTGGAAGGCGGCGCGGAACGACTCGTCCGTGGTTAGCAGGTCGAACAGCTTCAGGGCATCGGCAAGCGAAAGCAGTTTTTTTTCAGTCGACATGGAGATTGATCCGGTGAGCCCGTGGGGGAGTGGATAAGGGGTCGCAGCGCCATCCAGATAGCGGCGGAGAAAAGTCGACCTTTAGCCAGTCACGTTGTAGCTGCCTCACCAAAGAGTGAGCCGGCACGCCGCTGCGTCGCACATGGGCTGGGCGCATACTGACCGCGTCTTTCTGGGTTGGGTTCCTGGTATGCAGATTCGCCGTTGCTCCATTGTCATGTTCGAGCCGAAGGCAGAGCTCTCTCTGGATCTTGCCTTGTTGCTGAACGGCGGCGCCGGTCTGGCAACCACGATGCAGTGGTACGCGCTGGCCGCCCATATTGACGCGCCTGTCGCGGTGTCCTCGGATGACGTGCTCCTGATTGGTCGGACCGAGCCGGATCGATGGATTCCAGCAGATGAGCTGGCGGTCGACCAAGACCGGTTGCTGCGACTGGTCGAGCAGGGATTGCTGATCAGCGATGCTCCCGAAAACGCTGATCACCAGGCTCGCGACGAGCGCATCCGCTCCACCAACTGGTGGCCGCTTGCGGCGCTTTCCCACCGCATGGGACGTTGGTCCGGGGTCAACAGCGCCAAGGAAATGCGGGAAGGCAAGTTGGTGACAGCGCACGATCTACATGCCCGGTTCGGCCCGCCACCGCCTTCAGTGGCACCGCCGGATGCACCAGCCATCCGACTTCCCATGCCTATGGATGAGGCACGCGACGAGCAGCTTGCTTCCCGCGCGACCTGTCGCAACTTTGACAGGCAGAGAGCACTTCCGTTGGGAGCTCTTTCGCAGGTGATGAAGCGCACCCTGAAGGCGCATGCTGCCGTCCGTCCTGGTGAGGACATGGAATTCCTGAAAAAGAACATTCCTTCAGGAGGTGGCCTGCATCCGCTGGAAACCTATGTCATTTCGGTGGACGTAGAGGGTCTGTCTGCCGGCGTATATCACTATCATCCGCTCGAGCATGCGCTGCGTGCGCTTCCACATGCCGAAGATGACCTGAGGAAATCCGTATTGGGTTACCTGGCCGGCCAGGATTGGTTCGCGGACGCGCCAGTCCATATTGTGCAGGTCGCCCGCTTCCCACGCAGCTTCTGGAAGTATCGGAAGCACCCCAAGGCGTATCGTGCGGTGCTGCTGGACGCGGGTCATCTTTCGCAACAATGGATGCTTTCGGCTACAGAGCTCGGCCTGGGGGCCTACGTGACTGCAGCGATCAACGAGATCGACCTGGAGGTGCGACTGGGCTTGGACGGTCTCGAGTCGAGCCCCGTCATGATGTGCGGCCTAGGCTGGCGTGGGCGGACTCAAACCACAAGTGAGTTCGATCCGTTGGCGCGGATCTGGCACGAATGAAAATGCCCGGTTTGATCGATAAACCGTTGAGCCGGGAAGACAGGATCCAACGGCGCAGCAAAAGGGACGGGCCGAACCCACCCCTTTGATCAGGCGGCATTACTGATCACACAGATTCCATCCTGAAAAGTGCCACAAGTGCACGCTCAGGCTGCCTCGAAATCCACCAGCACCGCGCCGTCGCCCACCTGGTCGCCCTCCCTGGCCCGGTAGCCCTTCACCGTGCCATCGGCGGGTGCCTGCAGGGTGTGCTCCATCTTCATCGCTTCCAGCACCACCAGCGGCGTGCCGCGCTTCACCTGCGTACCCGCCTCGACCAGGGTCGCCACGATCCTGCCCGGCATCGGTGCCAGCAGGCTGCCGGCATCGGCCACGGCGTGGTCCGATTCGCCAACCGGGTCGTGCAGGGTGAAACGGTGCTGGCCATCGGTACCGAACAGGTACAGCTGGTCGCCTTCGCGCAGCAGCTGCAGCTGCCAGCGGCGTCCGTCCAGCTGTACCGACAGGCTGTGGCCGTCGGTGCTGCCGATCACCGTCGTCGGCGCGGCGTCATCACACTGCACGCGCCAACTATCTGCCTGCGTCCACACCTTCAGCGTGTGATGGCGTTCGCCCTGCTGCAGCGGCAGCACGCGCGGCGCCGAAGCACCCAGCCGCCAGCCATCCTGCGCCTGCCACGGCGAATGCGGATCGCGCGCATCGTTGCCCGCCCGCGCGGTGCTGGTCACGGCCGCGACAGCCGCCAGCTGCCACAGCGCATCGTCGCTGTCGCCCACGGCGTTCAGCGCGGCCTGTTCGCGCTCGATCAGCGCGGTGTCGAGCTTCGCGTTCGCAAACGAATCTGTGTTCACCAGCCGGCGCAGGAAGCCCGCGTTGGTGGTCACGCCCACCACCTGGCAGTCGGCCAGGGCCTGGCTCATGCGGCGCAGAGCGGCCTCGCGGTCCACGTCCCAGACGATCAGCTTGGCGATCATCGGGTCGTAGTACGGGGTGATGCTGTCGCCTTCCTCGACGCCGGTATCCACGCGCACGTGCGCCGAAGGGGTCGGCAGGCGCAGGCGGCGCAGGGTGCCGGTGGACGGCAGGAAGCCACGATCCGCATCTTCGGCATACAGGCGTGCTTCGATGGCATGGCCGTGGATGGACAGCTGCTCCTGGCGCAGCGGCATCGGCTGGCCCGAAGCCACGCGCAGCTGCCATTCCACCAGGTCGGTACCGGTGATGTACTCGGTCACCGGGTGTTCCACCTGCAGGCGGGTGTTCATTTCCATGAAGTAGAAATCGCCGTCCGGCCCGGCGATGAACTCCACCGTGCCTGCGCCGACGTAGCCCACCGCACGCGCGGCATCCACGGCGGCCTTGCCCATCGCCGCGCGGCGCTCGGCGCTCATGCCCGGTGCCGGCGCTTCTTCCAGCACCTTCTGGTGGCGGCGCTGCACCGAGCAGTCGCGCTCGAACAGGTACACCGCCTCGCCGTGGGAATCGCCAAACACCTGGATCTCGATGTGCCGCGGGCGCTCCACGTACTTTTCCACCAGCACGTGTTCGTTGCCGAACGCCGAGGCCGCTTCGCGCTGGCAGCTGGCCAGTGCGTCCACGAAATCCTCGCTGCGTTCGACCTTGCGCATGCCCTTGCCGCCACCGCCGGCGCTGGCCTTGATCAGCACCGGGTAGCCGATGGCATCGGCCTGCGCGCGCAGGAATTCCGGGGCCTGCTGGTCGCCGTGGTAGCCCGGTGTAAGCGGCACGCCGGCCCTGGCCATCAGCGCCTTGGCCGCGCTCTTGTCACCCATCGCGCGGATTGCGCTGGCCGGAGGGCCAATGAAGGTAATGCCGGCCGCGGCACAGGCATCGGCGAAATCGGCGTTCTCCGACAGGAAGCCGTAGCCGGGGTGGATGGCCTGCGCGCCGCTGCGGCGCGCGGCGTCCAGCAGCACGTCGCCACGCAGGTAGCTCTCGCGTGCGGCGGCCGGGCCGATGTGGATGGCTTCGTCGGCCAGACGCACGTGGCGCGCGGTGCGGTCGGCATCGGAATAGATCGCCACGGTGGCGATGCCCAGGCGGCGGCAGGTGGCGATGACGCGGCAGGCGATCTCGCCACGATTGGCGATCAGGATCTTGGTGAACATGGCAGCGGGCTTCATGTGGGCGTGCTCGGTCATGGCATGGGTTACATGCGGAACACGCCGAAGCGTGTCTGCTGCGGGGCGGCGTTGAGGCTGGCCGACAGGGCCAGGGCCAGCACCCGGCGGGTGTCGACCGGATCGATCACGCCGTCATCCCACAGCCGCGCACTGGCGTAGTACGGGTGACCCTGCTGCTCGAACTGCTCGCGGATTGGTGCCTTGAACGCGTCCTCTTCCTTGCCCGGCCACTGACCGCCCTTGGCTTCAATGCCATCGCGCTTGACCGTGGCCAGCACGCTGGCCGCCTGCTCGCCGCCCATTACGCCGATGCGTGCATTCGGCCACATCCACAGGAAGTTGGGCGAATACGCACGGCCGCACATGCCGTAGTTGCCGGCGCCGAACGAGCCACCGATCACCACAGTGAATCTGGGCACCTTCGCGCAGGCCACCGCCATCACCAGCTTGGCCCCGTCCTTGGCGATGCCGCCCTGTTCGTATTTGCGGCCGACCATGAAGCCGGTGATGTTCTGCAGGAACACCAGCGGAATGTTGCGCTGGGTGCACAGTTCGATGAAGTGCGCGCCCTTCAGTGCCGACTCGGAGAACAGGATGCCGTTGTTGGCGATGATGCCGATCGGGTAGCCGTTCAGATGGGCGAAGCCGGTCACCAGGGTCGCGCCATAGCGCGGCTTGAACTCATCGAAGCGCGAGCCATCGACCAGCCGTGCGATCACCTCACGCACGTCGTAGGGCTTGCGCGTGTCGGCGGGGATCACCCCGTACAGCTCATGCGCTGGATACAGGGGATCTTCGGGCGGTTGCAGGGCCATCGCCGGCTCCGGCTTGCGCCAGTTCAGCTGGGCGATGATCGCGCGCACCCGCGCCAGTGCCTGCAGATCGTTGTCGGCCATATGGTCGGCAACGCCGGAGATGCGCGTATGCACGTCGGCGCCGCCCAGTTCCTCGGCGGTGACCACTTCACCGGTGGCCGCCTTCACCAGCGGCGGGCCGCCCAGGAAGATGGTGCCCTGCTCGCGCACGATCACTGTTTCGTCGCTCATCGCCGGCACGTAGGCGCCGCCGGCGGTGCACGAGCCCATCACGCAGGCGATCTGCGGGATGCCCTGCGCGGACAGGTTGGCCTGGTTGTAGAAGATGCGGCCGAAATGATCGCGGTCGGGGAAGACTTCGTCCTGCAGCGGCAGGAAAGCTCCACCGGAATCGACCAGGTAGATGCAGGGCAGGTGGTTCTGTTCGGCGATCTCCTGCGCGCGCAGGTGCTTCTTGACCGTCATGGGGTAGTAGGTGCCGCCCTTGACGGTGGCGTCGTTGGCCACGATCACGCATTCCACGCCACTTACGCGGCCGATGCCGGCGACCACGCCAGCGCTCGGAACGGCATCGTCATACATGCCGTGCGCGGCCAGCGGCGCGATTTCCAGGAAGGCGCTGCCCGGATCAAGCAGGGCATCGATGCGATCGCGTACCAGCAGCTTGCCGCGCGCGGTGTGCTTGGCACGTGCCGCCTCGCTGCCGCCCAGCGCCGTGCGCGCGAGGGTGGCATGCAGGTCGTCCACCACCGCCTGCAATGCCAGACGATTGGCTTCGAACGTTTCGCTGCCTGCCTGCAGCCGGGTGCTCAGAGTGCTCATGGAAGGCCCTTACAGCGTGCGCTGGAACAGTTCGCGACCGATCAGCATGCGGCGGATTTCCGACGTGCCCGCGCCGATTTCGTACAGTTTGGCATCGCGCCACAACCGGCCGGTCGGGTACTCGTTGATGTAGCCATTGCCGCCCAGGATCTGGATCGCCTGGCCGGTGAGCCAGGTCGCCTTCTCGGCCGCGTAGAGGATGGCACCTGCCGCATCCTGGCGGGTGGTACGGCCCTGGTCGCAGGCGCGCGCTACCGCGTACACGTAGGCGCGGCATGCGCCGAGGCCCACGTACATGTCGGCGATCTTGGCCTGGATCAGCTGGAAGCTGCCGATCGGCTCACCGAACTGGCAACGTTCGTGCACGTAGGGCATCACCACGTCCATGGCTGCGGCCATCAGGCCCAGCGGGCCGCCGGACAGCACCACGCGCTCGTAGTCCAGTCCGGACATCAGCACGCGCACGCCACCGCCGACCGCGCCCAGCACGTTCTCTTCGGGAATCTCGCAATCCTGGAACACCAGTTCGCTGGTCGGCGAAGATCGCATGCCCAGCTTGTCCAGCTTCTGCGCGGTGGAGAAGCCTTTCATGCCCTTTTCCACCAGGAAGGCAGTGATGCCCTTCGCGCCGGCGTCCGGATCGGTCTTGGCGTAGACCACCAGCACGTCGGCATCCGGGCCGTTGGTGATCCACATCTTGTTGCCGTTGAGCACGTAGCGGTCGCCACGCTTGTCAGCGCGCAGCTTCATCGACACCACGTCGGAACCCGCGCCGGGTTCGCTCATCGCCAGGGCGCCAATGAGTTCACCGCTGCACAGGCCGGGCAGGAAACGCTGCTTCTGTTCTTCGCTGCCGTTCTTGCGCAGCTGGTTCACGCACAGGTTGGAATGCGCGCCGTAGGACAGGCCGATGCCGCCAGATGCACGCGAGATCTCTTCCATCGCCACCACATGCGCCAGATAGCCCATGCCGGTGCCGCCGTACTGCTCTTCCACCGTCATGCCCAGCAGTCCCTGCTCGCCGAACTGCTTCCACAGCTGCAGTGGAAAGTGGTTGCTGGCATCGGCTTCGGCGGCCAGTGGAGCCACATGCGCGGCGGCGAACTGGGCGACGCTTTCGCGCAGCAGGTCGATGTCTTCGCCAAGGTCGAAGTTGAGGGAAGGAACATGCATGCGGCGTCTCCACGGGGCGGGCGGATGGGGGGCGCTCCGGTGGGGAAGCGGACATGCGGTCCGCGCGGGCGATGGCACCAGCCTAGCGGTGTTCGGGCAAAAAGTGAACACAAGTTCAAAAATTGAACCTACAATCATGACATGGCCTATAAACGCTCCCCGCTGATGGAAGAACGCATGGCAGGCGCGCGTGAGCGCATCCTGCTGGCGGCCCGCGAACTGGTCGCCGCCGGTGGCTACCGCAACGCGCCGGTGACCGCCGTGGCGACCCAGGCGGGTGTGTCCACCGGGTTGATCTATCGCCACTTTCCGTCCAAGGCCGAACTGTTCGTGGAAGTGCTCAACGCCGCTGTCGAACACGAGGTGCGGATACTGGAAGGGATCGCGGCCGGAGGCGAGCCGGCGCCGGAGCGGCTGCGGCTGGCGATCAACGCCTTCGTGCGCCGCGCGCTGGCCGGGCCCGGGCTCGCCCATGCCTTCATCGTCGAACCGGTGGACCCGGAAGTGGAGGCCGAGCGCATGCGCGGCCGCCGCCGCTTCGGGGCGGTGTTCCGCAGGCTGGTGGAAGACGGCATCGAGCAGGGCGACTTTCCGCTGCAGGACGTGGAAGTGACGGCCGCCTGCATCGTCGGCGCCTTCACCGAGGCGCTGGTGGGACCGACCGCGCCAAGCCGCCAGGCGCATCGCGACGAAAACGCGCTGGCCGGTTCGATCAGCGCGTTCTGCCTGCGAGCGGCCGGTTCTCCCTAGCACCGGGCGCCTGCCGGCTGATGGTTCACGGCCGGGTGGAACCCGGCTCCATGCCCCCATGCTGCGCCGCACCTGTTGTTGCCTGCGGCCTGCGCCCTATACTCGACCGGCAGGCTCATTCGCTCAGCCGTGGTCCACCGACTATCAGCCAGGGGTACCGAAGAGTGCGGAATCATGATCTTGAGTTCCTGAAACGCTTTTCCATGGTGATCGGCCTGTTGTCCGCGATCACCCTGGGTTTGATCCTCCTGGCAGCCTGGCTGCACACGCGCATCCCCGCCGAGGTCTCGCCAACCGCGGCCAAACGCACCGAGCAGCGCATCGCGCCGGCCGGTGCGGTCTACGCTGGAAGCACGGGCGCTGCCGCGCAGGCGGCCGCCCAGGCGGCGGCGCTGGCCAAGGCCGCTTCGCAGGTGGCCTACGGTGGAACCACCGATGGCAAGGTGATCTACGACAATCTCTGCACCGCCTGCCACACCACCGGTGTCGGCCTGGCCCCGACCCTGGACCATTCGCACTGGGATGCGCGCATCGCGCAGGGCAAGGAAACGCTCTACAAGCACGCCATCGAGGGCTACACCGGCCCGGATGGCGGGATCATGCCCCCGAAGGGCGGCAATCCGGCGCTGACCGAAGAGCAGATCCACGCCACGGTCGACTGGATGATCGGCAACCTGAAGTAGCGCTGGCATCGTTCGCCGCCGTCGCATTGGAGCAGGCTCGCGCGATCCCGGGGTAGACCCGGCCCATGGCCGGCTGGCCTCGTCCTGTACGGCCCAGGGAGGGGGCTTTGCCGCTTGCGGCCACCCACATGCACAGGCGACGAGGTTGCATGCTGTGGGGTTAGAGTGGCGGCATTGACCCTTCCGCTGTCATCCATACTGCCTGGAGCCATTGTTCGATGCGCCGTTGCCTGCTTGCCCTCGCCGTGGTCCTTTCCGTTCCTTCTGTTTTCGCGCAGGCGCAGCCGGTACCTGCGGTGCAGGCCATCCCCGGTCATCTGGCCACGCCGGGCAAAACCGCCAGCATTACCCTGGCCCGCGCGCCTGCCGACTGGCGCGCGCTGGACGGGCAGTACGTGCGCGTCGCCGCGCCGCTCACGCTGGCCGGTACCGATGGGCTGGAAAGCCGCGGACAGCTCACCGTGGCCTTTGATGGGCGCCTGTGGCAGCCCAGCGAAGTCGCCGCCCCCGGCACCGCCGGCCATGCCCAGGTAATGGCCGACAACCAGCGTCGCCGCCTGCTTCTGGACGATGGCAGCGATGCACGCGATCCCGGGCAGGTGCCGTACCTGGCATCCGCTGCCGTGCTGCGTACGGGCATGTCGCTGCGTGGCGTGGAAGGGCGCCTGCGCGTGGATGCGCAGGGGCGTCCCGTGCTGCAGGTTGGAAAGCCGTTGAACCTTCCAGCCCTGCAGCGCCCGCAGGTGCCGGAGGTGCCGGGTACCCTGAAGGTCGCCGCGTTCAATCTGGAAAATTTCTTCAATGGCGATGGCCACGGCGGTGGCTTTCCCACCCCGCGCGGTGCCCGCACGCTGGAAGAACACCAGGCGCAGCTCAGGAAACTGGTGGCGTCGATCGTGCCGCTGGATGCGGACGTGGCCGCGCTCATGGAGCTGGAGAACGATGGTTATGGTCCACAGTCGGCCATCGCCACCCTTGTCAATGCGCTCAATGCGGTACCGGACAGCCCGGGCGACTGGCGGTTCGTCGATGCCGGTGAGGGGCCCGGCGACAACCCGATCCGAGTCGGCATCATCTACCGTTCAAGCCGCCTCACCGCGCTGGGGCGGCCGGCCACGCTGACTGGCGGTCCGTTCGTGGAGCACAGCCGGGTGCCGCAGGCGCCGGCCGTCCCGGCCGCCCGCCGCGCACCCGTGGGGGTGGG
>JAEZCF010000156.1 GCA_023430045.1 Pseudomonadota bacterium
CGCTGGTCACGGTGCCTTCGTTGCGCGATTCCGCGGCCAGCTTGACCTTCTCGATGCGGTTCTTGATCAGTTCGCTGATTTCGGAGGGGTTGAGCGTGGTTGCCATCGTCAAGTCCTAGTGCCGGCAGCGGGGCCGGACGTTAAATGAATTCAGTTAGCGAGCGCGGTCTGCAGGCGGGCAAGCTTGCCCTTCAGCGAACCATCGATGACAACGTCACCCGCGTCGATCACGGCGCCGCCGATCAGCGAGGCATCCACCGCGGTGGTCACATCGACCTCGCGGTTGAAACGCCTGCGCAGCGCGGCCTTGATCGCGTCCAGTTCGCTGGAAGACAGTTCATTGGCCGAGGTCACCCTGGCCTTGACCACATGTTCGGCTTCGGCGCGCAGCTGGTCGAACATGCCGGCGATTTCCGGCAGCAACGGCAGGCGGCGGGCTTCGGCCAGCAGGTCCAGGAAGCGCGAGAAGGTTTCACCGCGCTGTTCCGGCGCCAGCAGCGCGACGGCATCGTCGCGACCCAGCTCCGGGTTGGCGAGCAGGGCCGCCACGCGCGGCTCGGCGGCGACGTGGGCGGAGAACGCCAGGGCGTCCGACCACGGCGCGAACGCGCCTTCGTCACGCGCGGTCGCGAACGCGGCGCGGGCGTAAGGGCGGGCAAGCGTGAGGGCCTGGCTCATCTCAGATCTCCGATGCCAGCTCGTCGAGCAGCGCCTTGTGGGCGTTGGCATCGATTTCGCGCTTGAGCAGCTTTTCGGCACCGCTTACCGCCAGCACCGACACCTGCCTGCGCAGGTCTTCACGGGCACGGTTGGCAGCAGCGTCGATTTCCGCCTGCGCCAGTTCCTTCTGACGGGTGGCTTCGGCGATGGCTTCGTTCTTGGCGGCTTCAACGATCTGGTTGGCGCGCGCGTGAGCCTGGTCGATGATCTCGTTGGCCTTGCCGCGTGCTTCCTTCAGCGCTTCGTTGACCTTGTCCTGCGCCTGGGCCAGGTCTTTCTGGCTGCGATCCGCGGCCGCGAGGCCTTCAGCGATCTTCTGCTGGCGCTCTTCGATCGCGTTCATCAGCGGCGGCCAGATCTTGGTCGCGATGATCCAGATCAGGGCAGCAAAGGCCAGAGCCTGGGCGATGAGGGTAAAACCGATATCCATTGTTTTCGCTCAGTCGGTGGTGACGGGGTGGAAGTGCCGCCGGGCTGGCGGCACCCCCGAACCTTCATCCGCGACCAGGCGCAGATGCGCCCGGTCGTTTCACTGTTGCTGGATCAGCCAGCGACAGCCGGCAGGCGGGCGACGATTTCGCCGACCAGCGGGTTGGCGAAGGCGAACAGCAGGCCCACGGCGACCGAGATGATGAACGCGGCATCGATCAGGCCGGCGGTGATGAACATGCGGACCTGCAGCACCGGGATCAGCTCCGGCTGGCGCGCGGCCGATTCCAGGAACTTACCGGCCATGATGGCCAGACCCAGGCCGGCGCCCAGTGCGGCCAGGCCGATCATGATGCCGACGGCGAGGACGGTGGAGCTCTGGACCTGGGCGAGATTGGTCAGGACGGCGAAGTACATGGTTTTCTCCGGGAACGTGATTGCTAAGGGATTGGAAACAAACGGATGAAGGGTGAAGCGAAACTCAGTGAGCGTCTTCCGACAGGCTCAGGTACACGATGGACAGCATCATGAAGATGAAGGCCTGGAGCGGAATCACCAGCAGGTGGAACAGCATCCAGCCAAGGCCGGCGAACGCACCGGCGAAGATGCCGGCGATACCCGCACCGCCCAGCACCCAGATCAGCAGGAACACGATTTCACCGCCGAACATGTTGCCGAACAGTCGCATCGCCAGCGAAATCGGCTTGCTCAGCCATTCGACGATGTTCAGGATCAGGTTGAACGGCATCATCCACTTGCCGAACGGCGCGGTCAGGAATTCCTTGGTGAAGCCACCAATACCCTTGGAGCGCAGTGCGAAGAACAGCATCAGGAAGAACACGCTGATCGACATGCCCAGGGTGGCATTGACGTCGGCGGTCGGAACCGGCTTCCAGTACGGCACGCCCATCAGTTCGAGCGGCTTTGCGATGAAGTCGGCGGGGATCATCTTGATGAGGTTCATCAGGAGGATCCAGAAGAAGATCGTGATCGCGATCGGGGTCACCAGCTTGCTGGTGCCGTGATACGTGTCCTTGGCCTGGCGGTCAACGAACTCCAGGCAGATTTCCACGAACGCCTGCCACTTGCCCGGTACGCCGGAGGTGGCCTTTCGGGTGGCCAGCCAGAAGGCGAAGACCATCACCAGGCCCATCAGGACCGACGTTGCGATGGTATCCAGATGCAGCGCCCACGGGCTGCCTTGCCCAACGGTGAGGTTGTGCAGGTGATGCTGGATGTAGGAGGTGGGTGTAAGCGCCTCGCCTGCCATGTGTCCGGAACCTTAAGTTAAATGAATTCGATTTACTGCCTGGCCAGCGCCAGTACCTGGAACATCAGTCCGACGGCGATACCGGCCAGCAGCGCCAGGGCAGGCAGCTTGAAGACCAGGTAACCCACCGCCAGCACGCCAAAAACGAGTGCCCACTTGGCCACCACCGCGATGATCAGACGTGCCATGGCTGAACCTGCGGCCTGCACGCCTCCCCCCAGTGCCATCCGTGCCGCCACCCAGCCACCGGCTGAAACCGCAAGCCCGGATGCCAACGCACCCAGTGCATGTTTCGGCCCCAGCAGCAGGAAGCCCAAGGCCAGGACAGCCACTGCGGCCAGCGGATAGACCGCAGCGCGCAGCATCAGTCGCCGACCCGCGTCAGCGGAGTTCAGCACAGGATGTCCCACACAAATGAAGTGAATGGATGAGGCTGCAACGTATGCGCCTCGTCGAGCCGCCAAAGTATAGCAATGGGACAATTTGCGAGACAACCGCCGCGTGTTCATCCCGGAAGTCCGCAAGTTGCCGGATCACCGGGAAAATTCGCGCCCTGGCCCGGGACAATCAGGCCCAGCGGACCTCACGGGGTTGCGGCGATGCAGCATTGAACTTTCGTCGCGGACGGGGGTCGAAGGCTCCGATCTGCATGCTCGTCTCCTCGTCGGCGCGTCCATGCAGGTTGTACCGGCCCCGTTGCGTTCCCGCGGGGCCGTTTTTCGTCTCCCACCGAGGTGGTAGTGCCGGCCGCCGGCCGGCATCCCCGCAGTGCCGAGCGTGGTGCTTCTTCCCTTGCCGCGTCACACGCCCCCGGCAGGCCCAGCCGGCGGCAACGAAGGATTCGATAACGCCACCTCCACCATACGTTCACGGATGGTGGACGCGCCGTTCGCGATAGTGGCGCCACTTTCTGTTGAACCACTGCAAGGATTCCTGCCGATGCGCATCGCCCCCACCCTGCTCGCCCTTTCGCTGGCCGCCATCGGCGCCGGCTTCGCTTCCACCGCGCACGCCGCCGAAGGCGACGACCGTTTCACCCTGCGCGTGGGTGCGATGAATATCGATACAGACAACACCATCCGCGGCTCGACCACCATCGGCGACCGCGACGTCAACCTCAATGAAGACTTCAGCATGGGCGGCAAGGAATGGGAGCCGCGCGTGGATGGCCTGTTCCGCATCAGCGACCGCCAGCGCCTGATCTTCGATTACTTCAAGTGGGACAAGGACCGTCGCGAGACCCTCAACGATGGCGTTGCGTTCGGTGACATCAGCGTGCCGGAAGGCAGCTTCGTCAAGGCCGAGCTGAAGTACCAGGTGGCCACCCTGGTCTATGACTATTCGGTTGTGGATACCGAGAATTTCGACCTTGGCCTGCAGCTGGGTGCGGAGTGGGCGCAGGTGAGCGCCAAGGGCTATGCGGACCTGGGCAATGTCTACAACGGTCGTTTCCTGGATGAAAAGGAAAACGGCGTGGCGCCGGTTGTTGGCGTTCGAATGACCTTCAACCCGGCTGATCGTTGGATGATCAACCTGCAGGGCCAGTACCTCAACACCAGCTGGGGCAGCTTCGACGACTACGATGGCGACCTGACCCGCGCCAATGCCATCGTGGAATATCGCCTGACCGAGAAGTTCGGCATCTTTGCCGGCTACGACTACTTCAAGCTGGACGTGGACCAGAAGGGCAGCGATGGCATCGTCGGCCTGAAGCAGGAGTTCAAGGGCCCGGTGGCAGGCCTGAGCGTGAGCTTCTAAGCGGCCGCGCTACATGCCTGTTCAAGAACGGCTCCGGGTTTCCCGGGGCCGTTTTTTTTGCGCGCGTGACGGGCCGCAGCGAACGGCGGAGCCCCTCGTGGCGGGCGAGTTGATGGTGGGGTGGGGCCGGGCGATGAG
>JAEZCF010000160.1 GCA_023430045.1 Pseudomonadota bacterium
ACATGGACGTACTCGCGGGCGGGTCCCGCCCCGCCTGCCTGTCCCGCCAATCCCATTGCAACGGCCAACCGCCAGCCACGAGGGGCTTCGCCGTTCGCCGCCCCCTGGTTGCCAACGCAACTGTTGCACCGCGCGCACAGGCACGGTACGTTCGCTCCATGCCCCGCTCCCTGGCCACCGCCGTCAACGCCAACAACCGCAATAATCTGCGCGCGAACAATCGCGCGCGGCCGATGCGGGACTGCGCCCAGGGTAGCTGAAGCAACACGACACCCGGACACCAGGAACCCGCATCGGCCGATGCGGGTTTTTTTGTGCCCGGACGCATCCCCGGGCCGGTGGCCGGTTGAATCCCTTAGCTGGATGACCCCCCAACCAGGAGTTGCATCATGTGTTCGATCTTCGGAATCTTCGGCCTGCAGGCTGGCGACGATCTTCCCGCCCTGCGCCGCCACGCGCTCGAATCTTCCCAGCGGCAGCGTCATCGTGGACCCGACTGGAGTGGTGTCTACCTGGACGACGGGGCGCTGCTGGTGCACGAACGGCTGGCCATCGTCGACCCGGCCGGCGGTTCACAACCGCTGCTTTCGGAGGATGGTGAGCTGGCGCTGGCGGTGAACGGCGAGATCTACAACCATCAGCAGCTGAAGGCGGCGCTCGCGCAGGATTACCAGTTCCAGACCGCCTCCGACTGCGAAGTCATCAACGCGCTGTACCGCGAAGGTGAGCCCGCGCGCTGGCTTGAACGCCTCAACGGCATTTTCGCCTTCGCCCTGTGGGACCGTGGCGCGCGGCGTGTGCTGATCGCACGCGATCCCATCGGCGTCGTGCCGCTGTATTGGGGCCATGATGCCCAGGGGCGCCTTCGGGTTGCGTCCGAACTGAAGGCGCTGGTGGATACCTGTGCCGATGCCGCGCAGTTCCCACCGGGCCACTACTACGACAGCGCCAGCGGCGAGCTGGTGCGCTACTACCAGCAACCATGGCGCGACTATGAAGCGGTACGGGACCAGCCGGTCGATCTGGCCGCGCTGCGCGAAGCGTTCGAGCGCGCGGTGGAACGACAGCTGATGAGCGACGTGCCCTACGGGGTGCTGTTGTCGGGCGGCCTGGATTCTTCGTTGGTTGCTGCAGTGGCCGCGCGCTATGCGCGCCGTCGCATCGAAGATGGTGGCGAAAGCGAGGCCTGGTGGCCGCGCCTGCATTCCTTCGCCATCGGTCTGGAGGGTTCGCCCGACCTGGCCGCCGCCGCAGTGGCGGCCGAAGCACTGGGCACCGTCCACCACGGCTTCCAGTACACCCTGGAAGAGGGTCTGGATGCGTTGCCGGAGGTGATCCGGCATATCGAAACCTACGACGTCACCACCATCCGCGCGTCCACGCCGATGTTCCTGCTGGCGCGGCGGATCAAGGCCATGGGGGTCAAGATGGTGCTGTCCGGGGAGGGCAGTGACGAGATATTCGGCGGCTACCTGTATTTCCACAAGGCGCCCGATGCACGCGAATTCCATGACGAACTGGTGCGCAAGCTCGACGCCCTGCACAACTACGATTGCCTGCGCGCGAACAAGTCGATGATGGCCTGGGGTGTTGAACCACGTGTGCCGTTCCTGGACCGCGAATTCCTTGACGTGGCGATGCGCTTCGATGCCGCGCACAAGATGGTCGGCAGCCCTGCAGCGGGTGGGCGCCGGGTTGAAAAGGGAGTGCTCCGCGCCGCCTTCGAGGGCTATCTGCCGGACAGCATCCTGTGGCGGCAGAAGGAGCAGTTCAGCGATGGCGTGGGGTATGGCTGGATCGATGGGTTGAAGGCACACGCCGGGATGCAGGTCAGCGACCGGGTGCTCGCTGCCGCGGACAAGCGCTTCCCGCACAACCCGCCGCAGACCAAGGAAGCGTATTACTACCGCCATGTATTCGAGCAGTTCTTCCCCAGCCATGCAGCGGCTGAAACCGTGCCGGGTGGCAAATCGATCGCCTGCTCCTCGCCGGCGGCGATTGCATGGGACGCCAGTTTCGCCAGCGCTGCCGACCCGTCCGGACGGGCAGTCGCCGGTGTGCACGAGCAGGCATTGCCGGCATGACCCCATCCTGCCCGGCTGACGGGCCCAGGTAGAGCCGGGCTCTGCCCGGCTTATGGCCTGCCGTCCAGCGGGGCAGAGCCCCGCTCTACCAGCGCCGGTTCGTAGCGCCGGGCTCTGCCCGGCTCATGGCCTGCCGCGCAGCGGGGCAAAGCCCCGCTCTACCAGGGCTAGCTCTACCTGGCCGGCACCAGCGTCAATGTGTGCTGTGGCGCTCCGGGAAGGAACGGGGTCGGCCGGCCCTGCACGTAATCCTCATGGCCTGCCGCCCAGTACGGCGACAGGGGATGGCCGCTCTGTCCGCCGGGCATCTGGATGATGCCATCGGCTTCGTGGCCGGGTGACACCACCATGCGCTGTGACGCGCCGAAGGCCGGCCCCTGCACGCGTGGCATGTTGTTGTCGCCGGGCAGCGGTTCGGCTGGCATGCACAGCCAGCGTCGCGCCATGACCGGCAGCGCACGACTGATCGGATGGCAGATGGCGGCCGTGTTTCGCTCGCCCCACGTCCGTTCCTGCAAGGCACCCTGAGCGGAAAGATCGGCTTCCAGGCGCCGGGCAACGTCGGCCAGCAATGCGTCCCAGCTGGCATGGCCACGGGGCAGCAGGTGCGTCGGGCGCTCGCTCACCAATGGCCACAATACCGACTCGAACTGAGCCAGGCGTGGCTCCAGCCAGTCCTCGCCCAGTGCCTGTTTTGCCGGAGCGAGCAACGCACCCGCTACGTCGTCAAGCAGCATGCCGCGGAAACCACGCACGATCCGGTAACTCACCGAATCCACCGATGCATGGCCATCCCAATGCCGCGTTGCCCTTTCCAGCCGCTGCAACGCAGGGTCATCCGAGTGGTCGACCACCTGGCGCAGCAGACCATGCCAGCGCTGCAGGAACAGGGCGCGATCATCGAGCTGGATGGCCAGCAGATCGTGTTCGGTGAACGACGTCCGTGCCTGCAACGCATCGCGGATCTGCGCGCCGCGTGCGCCAAGGTCGTAGCCGCCGTCGCCGACGACCTGCAGCTCGTCGCCATCCAGTACGCGGCCATTGGCGGTCCACAGGCGCTGCCCCGGCGGATCGATGATCGATGGCGCCGCATCGCTGCGAACAGACCATGGCGCGCAGTCAGTCTGCGCTTCGCTGCGTGGGCCAACGGGATGGCACCCGGTTGCCCGAACGGGGCGTGCGCCGATCAGCCGCCAGGCGATGCGTCCGCTGCTGTCGGCCAGCAACAGGTTCTGCGCCGGAATACGCGTGCGGTCGGCGATCTCCAGCGCCTGCTCCAGGTCTTTCGCGTGCGCCATGTCGCCCAGCGCCAGGCCGATGGCTCCCGGCAGGTGGGCGACCCAGCGCAGTGCATCGCCGCTGCCATCGGCATGGCGATGCAGCAGCGGACCCCACGAGCTCTCGCGCACGATCAATTCCACCGGTTCGCCACCGGCCACGTCGATCCGCTCCCGATATTCGGTCAGCGGCGCGTCGGCGGGAATCCGCATGAAATCGGCGGTGTCGATGTAACTGTTGGTGAAGCCCCAGGCGACGTGCCCGTTGCTGCCGACGATGATGGCCGGCAGGCCGGGCAGCGAGAATCCGCTCACGTCCACCATGCCTCCCGGCGCCTGCGGATCCGGATAGCGCAGGCGTACCCGGAACCAGATGTTCGGTGCACGCAGCGCCAGATGCATGTCGTCGGCGAGGATCGCGCGGCCATCGGCGGTCAGCGCCCCGGCCACGGCGAAGTTGTTGCTGCCGTGCACGTCCGGCTCGGCATGGTCCGCTGCCGGGGCGCGGGGCAGCTGGCGCAGGTCCAGGACATCGGCGCCCGGCAGGGCGGCATCGCCGCGCGCATTGCCGGTCAGCGGTGCATCCCAGCGGCTGCCATCATGGCTCAGCAACGCATACAAGGCCGGCGGCAGCACATCGCGCAGGCGGCTGAACGCCAGTTCGTTCTGGTTCGCGGGGTCCTGCAGGTCGGCGTACATCGCGTAGCCGGTGAGCAGGCTGTCGCTGGCCTGCCACGGCGTGGGGCGCTGGCGCAGCAACAGGTAGGGCCACGGACGCACGCGCAGGTCGGACATGCCCTGGTTCACGCCTTCCACATAGGCCTGCAGCGCCTCGCTGACCGGTTCCTGTGAGGCACGGTGGCGCAGGCGGTGCACGCGCATGCGCGTGTCCAGGTCGATCGCTGCGGGCCCGAACAGGGCGGAGAGTTCACCGGCGGCACTGCGGCGCATCAGGTCCATTTCGAACCCGCGCTCCTGGGCATGCACATGGCCGAGCGCGCGCAGCACGTCCGCCTGGCTGGCACCCTCCAGGGTGACCACACCGCGCGCATCGCGGCTGACCGTTACAGGTGACTGCAGGCCCGGCATCGCCATCGTGCCATCCAGCGGTGCCAGGCTGCCGCGCAACAGCACCCAGGCCAGCAGCGATGCCGAAAGAATGAGCAGCAACAACAGCCCGGACAGGCGGAAAAACCAGCGACGCATCGAGTGGATTCCTTGGCTTGGGCGAACGCCGGACGATTGTGGCCAGCGCGCAGTGCGGATCGCAGGCATGGCGCGACTGCGACTGATTCCGATTAGATCATGGGGGTGCGGGATAGGGCACCATGTGCGCCATCGAGACACAGGAGCCCCGCCCATGAAAGGCAACCCGGACGTCATTGCCTGCCTGAAGGAACTGCTGCGCGGCGAGCTTGCCGCGCGCGACCAGTACTTCATCCACTCCCGCCGTTACGAGGACCAGGGCCTGTTCGCGCTGTACGAACGCCTGAACCACGAGATGGAGGAAGAGACCCAGCACGCCGATGCGCTGCTGCGCCGCATCCTGTTCCTGGGCGGTGATCCGGACATGCGTGCGCATGCGTTCGAACCCGGCGTCACGGTGGAGGAGATGCTGCGCAAGGACCTGGATACCGAATATGCGGTGCGCGACAATCTTGCGGCCGGCATGAAGCTGTGCGAGTCCAAGGGCGACTACGTGAGCCGCGACATGCTGCTGGCGCAGTTGAAGGACACCGAAGAAGATCATGCCTGGTGGCTGGAGCAGCAGCTTGGCCTGATCCAGCGCATCGGCCTGGAGCTGTACCAGCTCAGCAAGATCGACAGCAGCGGCGCACCGTCGCACTGAGGACACACCGCGTGCCGGGCCATGCCCGGCAGCTGTCCTCCCAGGTAGAGCCGAGCCATGCCCGGCAGGTGTCGCCCAGGTAGAGCCGAGCCATGCTCGGCTGCTGTTGGCTCAAAGGTCCAGCACGCTCCACACCAGCGCGCTGTCGCCTGCCGGCACCGGAGTATTGCCAGCCAGCTTTCGCCAGCCAGCCCCTCCGCCGCCCGCTCATGCCAGCAGTTCGAAAGTGGTATGCAGGCCGTCCACTTCGGCTGACGGGGCTACCCAGAGATCAAACACGCCTGGCTCGGCCGTGGGTGTGAGGTCCCTGCCGATGAACAAAAGATCTTCGCGGCGCAGGCGGAATTCGACCGTCACGCGCGCGCCGGCGTCTATCCCCACTTTCCTGAAATCCTTCAGTTCCTGCACGGGCCGGGTGATGCTGGCGGCGCGGTCGCGCACGTACAGCTGCACAACCTCTTCGGCGGCACGTTCGCCGCTGTTGCGGATGACGGCGCGGATGGCCAGAGTGCCATCCGCGGCCAGCCGGCCATCCCCCACGTCCAGCGATTCGTACTCGATCCTGCCGTAGGTCAGGCCATGGCCGAACGGGAACAGGGCCGAGTTCGGCACCTCCATGTAATGGGTCTTGAAGCGCGACAGCGCCGCAGGCGTGGGATCGGGACGTCCGGTCGCCTTGCGGTCGTAGTAGTAGGGCACCTGGCCCGGGTCATGCGGGAAACTCACCGGCAGGCGTCCGGACGGACTGCTCCGTCCGAACAGGATATCGGCCAGGGCGAGCCCCGAGCCGGAGCCCAGGAACCAGGCGACCAGAATACCTTTGGCCATGGGCAGCAGGTCACCCAGCGCCAACGCGCGGCCGGTACTGAGCACCACCACCACCGGCCTGCCGGTCGCGGCCACCGCTTCCAGCAGCTCCATCTGTACCTTCGGCACGGAGATCGCGGTACGCGAGCGCGCCTCGCCGGAATCTTCCCGCGATTCGCCTATGGCCATCACCACCACATCGGCCCGGCGGGCAGCGGCAACGGCCGCCGCGATGCCATCGGGGAGTGCTTCGTGGTAACCACAGCCGGCGACGACTTCAAGCACGGATGCATCATCCAGCGCCTGCCTCATTCCGCTGGCCAGGTCGCTGCTGGAATCGTCGCCCCCGAACAATGTCCAGGGCCCTTTCGTTCCATCCCAGTCCTGCGCAGCCGGGCCGACCAGGGCGATGCGCTGGCCACTGCGACGCAGCGGAAGTACGTCGTCGTCATTCTTCAGCATCACCACCGAACGCGTCGCTGCTTCGCGTGCCAGTGCCAATGTCTCCGGCAGGCGCTGGCGCGAACCGCCGTCTGCGTGCATGCGCCGGAATGGATCGTCGAACAGGCCCAGGCGTGCCTTCAGCTGCAGCACGCGGCGCACCGAGGCGTCGATCACGGCCATCGGCACCTCGCCGGCGGCCACCAGCGCGGGAAGATGCTGCAGGTACAGCCCGCTCTGCATGCTCATGTCCACACCGGCAAGCAGGGCCAGCCGCGCCGCATCGCGGCCGTCGCGGGCGAAGCCATGCGCCACCAGTTCCAGGTCGCCGGTGTAGTCGGACACCACCACGCCGCGGAAGTCCCATTCACCACGCAGCACATCGTCCAGCAGCCACGTGCTGCCGGTGGCGGGAATGCCGGAAATCTCATTGAAGGACGCCATGGTGGTCAGGGCGTCGGCGTCGAAGGCGGCCTGGAATGGCGGGAAATAGGTCTGCCGCAGCACCCGTTCGGAGACATCCACGGTGTTGTAGTCCAGCCCACCTTCGGCCGCGCCGTACGCGCAGAAGTGCTTCGGGCAGGCGGCCAGCGCTTCCGGGTCCTGCGGCCCGCGGTCGCCCTGGAACCCGCGCACGCGCGCTTCGGCCATGCGCCGCGCCAGCAGCACGTCCTCGCCGCTGCCTTCCACGCTGCGTCCCCAGCGCGCATCGCGCGCGATGTCCACCATGGGAGCGAAAGTCCAGTCGATACCCACTGCCGCGGCCTCGCGTGCCGCCGCACGAGCGGTACGACGTGCCAGCTCCGGCTCGAAACTTGCCGATTCGCCCAGCGGCACCGGAAACACGGTGGTGAAACCATGGATCACATCGGCGGCGAACAGCAGCGGTATCTTCAGACGGCCCTGCAGCGCGCTGCGCTGCAGGCGCTCATGCCAGCGGATGTTGGAACTGTTGAAGATGCCGGTCAGCTGCCCTGCGCGGGCTGCCTCAAGCTGCGCGTCCACCGCTGCGGTGGCGGTCACCGGATTGGCTGCGGCGGCCGCACCGTTCTGGCTGGCGGAAGAGAACAGCGACAGCTGGCCGGCCTTTTCCTGCAATGACATCCGTGCGATCAGGTCGTCGATGAACGCGGGCGTCGTGGACGCCGCCGGCTCCAGCGCGAACCCCATGGGAATCCTTGAAAGCAGGCCACTTGCGCCCGCAGCCAGCAGCAGTTGCCGACGGGTGATGCCGTGTCGGGTCATTCCAGGCTCCCTTCATCGATGGCCAGTCGATGATACGGGAAGTCGCCTGGCATGCCGGCGAGCGGCTGCCAGACGATCAGTACCGGCCCGTGGCCGGCACCTGCTTCACTCCACGGACAATCCTTCCACCTTCTGCCAGCCGCGCGGCAGCAGGTGGCCACGCGTGGCGCGCACCCCCAGGTAGGGTTCCAGTTCGTTGAACTTCAGCCCCATGGTGCGCTGGCCGCTGCGTACCTGCAGCGTCTGCCCGGGGCCTATCGCCACCACCGCGACCACGCGTTCGGTGGCCAGCTTGGCCTTCGGGATTTCGATGATCTTGTTGCCTTTGCCCTTGTCCAGTTCCGGCAGGTCGGTCGCGGCGATCGCCAGCAGGTTGCCCGAACTGGTCACCGCGACGATGCGGTCGGTTTCCACGCTGGCCACCACCGCCGGCTGCAGCACGGACGAACCGGATGCCAGGTTGAGCATCGCCTTGCCGGCCTTGTTGCGGCCGATCAGGTTCTCGAAACGGGTGATGAAACCGTAGCCGTGGGTGGATGCCAGTACGAAACGGCTGCTGGGTTCGGCACTGGCCAGGGTCACGAAGCGGGTGCCCGGCGCCGGCGAGAAGCGGCCGGTCAACGGTTCACCGTTGCCGCGTGCGGACGGCAGGGTATGCACCGGCGTGGAATAGGCGCGGCCCTCGCTGTCCAGGAATGCCACCTGCTGCGTGCTGCGCCCGCGCACCGCCGCCAGCAGACCATCGCCGTCGCGGTAGCTCAGCGACGACGCGTCCACTTCGTGGCCCTTCGCAGCGCGGATCCAGCCCTTCTCCGAGAGCACCACGGTCATCGGTTCGCTCGGCACCAGTTCGGTTTCGTCGATGGCCTGCGCCGCCTGGCGCTGCACCAGCGGCGAACGCCGTGCATCGCCGAATTTCTTCGCATCGGCGATCAGCTCGTCCTTGATGAGCTTCTTCAGCCGGGCCTTGCTGTCGAGGATGCCGAGGATCTTCTCGCGCTCCCGTGCGAGCTCGTCCTGCTCGCCGCGGATCTTCATTTCCTCCAGGCGGGCCAGCTGCTTCAGCTTCGTCTCGAGGATGTACTCGGCCTGGTCGTCGGACAGGCCGAAGCGTGCGATCAGCGCCGCCTTCGGTTCGTCCTCGGTACGGATGATGTGGATCACCTCGTCCAGGTTGAGGAAGGCCACCAGCAGGCCTTCCAGCAGGTGCAGGCGGCGCTCCACCTTCTGCAGCCGGTGCTGCAGGCGGCGGGTCACGGTGTTGCTGCGGAACACCAGCCATTCGCTGAGCAGCGTCTTGAGATTCTTCACCTGCGGCCGGCCATCCAGCCCGATCACGTTCAGGTTGACGCGGTAGCTGCGTTCCATGTCCGTGGTGGCGAACAGATGGCCCATCAGCTGTTCGGCATCGACGCGGTTGGAGCGCGGTACCAGCACCACCCGCACCGGGTTGGCATGGTCGGATTCATCGCGCACATCCTCGATCCAGGGCAGCTTCTTGGCGCGCATCTGCGCGGCGATCTGCTCGATCACCTTCGATGGCGACACCTGGAAGGGCAGGGCGGTGACCACCACGTTGCCGTTGTCCTTCTGGAAGGTGGCGCGCGCGCGCACGCTGCCATGGCCGGTCTCGTACAGATGTAGCAGGTCGGCGGCCGGAGTGATGATCTCGGCGCTGGACGGATAATCCGGTCCCTTCACGTGCTCGCAGAGATCGCGAACGCTGGCGTCGGGATCTTCCAGCAGGTGCAGCAGCGCACTGACGATCTCATTGAGGTTGTGCGGCGGCACGTCGGTGGCCATGCCCACCGCAATGCCGGTGGTGCCGTTGAGCAGCAGATGCGGCAGGCGCGCCGGCATCCAGGTCGGCTCCTGCAGGGTGCCGTCGAAGTTGGGCGCCCAGTCGGTGGTGCCCTGGCCGAGTTCGCCCAGCAGCACTTCGGCGATCGGGGTCAGCTTGGATTCGGTATAGCGCATCGCCGCGAACGATTTCGGATCGTCGCTGGAACCGAAGTTGCCCTGGCCTTCGATCAGCGGGTAGCGGTACGAAAACGGCTGCGCCATCAGCACCAGCGCTTCGTAGCACGCGCTGTCGCCGTGCGGGTGGTATTTACCGATGACGTCGCCGACGGTGCGTGCGGACTTCTTCGGCTTGGACGCCGCGTTCAGTCCCAGCTCGCTCATCGAATAGATGATGCGGCGCTGTACCGGCTTGAGGCCATCGCCGAGGAACGGCAGCGCACGGTCCAGCACCACGTACATGGAATAGTCCAGGTACGCGCGTTCGGCATATTCGCGCAGCGGCAGTTGTTCGAAACCGTGGAAAACGGGGCGGGCAAGATCGGTCATGCGGGGTTGTTACCTGTATTCGGAGGCGGCGACGGCCGTCGCCCTCGCAATCCGTTGATTATCCGGATGCAGCCGGGGATGCCAAGCCACGCGGCGGATCCAGGCCGTGCCCGGCGCGCGTCAGGTAGCGTCCCGGTGGCACCCCGAAATGACGGCGGAACACGGTGACGAAGGCGCTGGAGCTGCTGAAACCCAGCGCATGGGCTATTTCGGCCACCGCGTGGCCATCGCTGAGCCGGCGCAGGGCCTCGGCCAGGCGCGCCTGCTGCCGCCACTGCGCGAAGCTGAGCGTGGTCTCCTCGCGGAAATGCCGGCTCAGCGAACGGGTGGACAGCCCGGCCCACCGCGCCCACTCGGCCAGGCTGAGGGCGCTGGCGGGATCGGCCAGCAACTGCGAAGCAATGCGCAGCAACCGGCGGTCACGGGGCATCGGCAGGTGCATGCGCTGGCGGGGCGCGGCGCGGATTTCATCCAGCAGCACCTCCAGCACATGCCGGTAGCGATCATCGGAGGGCCCGGCCAGCGGCCACTCGCACACGCGCTGGGCCACGGCCTGCAGCAGGCCGGAGATGGCGATGACGCAGGGATCCTGCGGCAGGTCGCGGAACGCCGAGGGCGCCAGTACCACCCCCCAGCCGCGCAGCGGGCCGTCGATGCACACGGTGTGCGGTTCGCCGGCCCGCCTCCCCCCCGCCGCGCCC
>JAEZCF010000073.1 GCA_023430045.1 Pseudomonadota bacterium
ATCGCTCGTGTAAACATGACCAACGTGGTGTTCGTGCACGACCTGAGTTCGGTTGTTAATAAACCTCGCCATCACATCGCGTTCGGGTGTGCCGTGCTGCGTTTGCTTATGAACATTCATATACTCAACATTTCCACCTTGAGTAGTGTGCGCACTTATGTCGAGAAAAAGCATATTAGATTTTACCGTTTTGAAAACTCCGGAAAAATCAATTCGCACTCCTCCCCCGCCACTAGCTGTAAATGTTCCATCTGTTAACAAACGCTCCGACTCCAGCGGTTGGCATCCATCAACATCCTCGGGATCCTCGATAGTTAGATTAGTACGATACCATGAGTAACCCACCTTAGCACTCAAGTAGGGATTCACCAATTTGGAATTTCTGATAAAGAATTTTCCTGTAAGAAATAGGTTTGAAAAACTGTTCGTTACTATCACATTGGTTTCCGTTACCGATCCATCATCGAACGTATATTGTTGTCTCGTTTTTTCGTGACCATATGCATTGTAAGAGAACTCTGCTCCTACCGAAAATGGAGCGTTTTTGAGAACGCGTGCGCCTTCCAGCGTAATACCAAATCCTTGCTCGATATTTCGGCCCATGCCGCTATTAGGTCTGGCATAGTTAAAGCTCGAACCAAAATCCCATTGCTGTCCACAGACTGAATGGACGAGCAGGGACGCCCAGAGAATCAGTATAAGTGCTTTCATGTGTTTTCCTTTAGATTTTGGGAGGTTAATTAAGGTACGGAGAAAGATTGTAATTTGGTTAAAGTTTAAAGTTTAAAGTTTAAAGTTTAAAGTTTAAAGTTTAAGGTTTGAGGTTTGAGGTTTGAGGTTTGAGGTTTGAGGTTTGAGGTTTGAGGTGCGAACGAGGAATCATTAATAGGATGGAAAGGAATGAGCAAATTATTCTAAAGTTTTATACTGATTTCCAGAGCTTGAATTATCGTGGGATGCAAGAGGCATATCATGATGACGCAGAGTTTTCGGATCCGGTGTTCGGTACCCTCTCGTCCAAGGAGGTTAAGGCAATGTGGCAGATATTGCTAACGCGTGGCAAGGACCTGAAGATTTCATATAGTGACATACGGGCAACGGACTTAGTTGGAAAATGTCATTGGGAAGCTTGGTATACATTCTCCAAAACCGGCCGCCCAGTTCATAACATCATTGATGCGGCATTCGAATTCAAGGAGGGCAAAATTTATCGCCACCACGATTCTTTCAACCTCTGGAGGTGGTCCCGTCAGGCCCTTGGACCGATGGGGTCGTTAATGGGCTGGACCCCCTGGCTTCAGAACAAACTCCGTAATTCCGCGCGAAAATCACTTTTAGCCTTCAGCTCTCAGCTAACAGCTGACAGCCAAAACCAACAAACTTGAACTGAACAGCACTACTTACTACTTACTACTTACTACTTACTACTTACTACTTACTTACCCGCCGTTCGTCGATTTTCTGCCACTACCAAAATCCAACTGATCACAATTTCCAATATCTTCGCCCCGCGATTCCCAAATTTTGTGACCCTCGAAGAAAAGATTAGAGCCGTTGAAGAAGTTTTTGAAAACCTGGCTCAAGAGATTTCCCTGTTTCAGGCTAAATCTTCCTTAACATGCAAGACCGGCTGTGGCAAGTGTTGTTTCAAACCAACCATTGAGGCCACCGTACTCGAATTCTTACCTTTTGCGGAATACCTTTATCAGCAAGGGACAGCATTTGAATGGCTCGAAAAAACAGCAGTCACTAGTGATGTTTGCCTCTTACTCAACCCGCAACAGGTAGATTCAGGAATGTGTACGCAGTATAAGTATCGTGGCCTGATCTGCAGGCTTTTCGGCTTTTCTGCCAGGACAAACAAATACGGAAAAAAAGAGTTGGTTACTTGCTCAACGATCAAGGATGGCAACGCGATTAATTACCAGATCGCACTTGAGCAAATTGCATCCACCGGTGACGTGCCCGTTATGAGCCACCATTACGTCCGTTTGCACGCGATTGACTATGAACTAACCCGAGAATTTTTCCCTATTAACAAGGCAATTAACCGGGCGATAGCGGTTATATTGCATTACCATGCGTACCGGTCGTAGAAGTTGGGTAATTCTATCATTGTTCCTGACATTTCTGTGTGCAAGCCTGGCCAGCGCTCAAGACGCCGACTCCCTGGTTAATACTCCTTTTAAGAGATATTGGACAAAGCAACGCCTCATACCGAAGCTTGGCGTCGGTTCACAGGACCGCGCATTTCTCGAAGTTGGTTTGTACTGGCATAACATCTACAAACATCCACTTACCCTGATGTCGAAAGGGCCTTACAGTACTGTGGATATCTTTATCGACGACAGCAATTTTCTCATTGGACCTAAAGTAGGATACCAATTTACTGCGGGGATATTCGGTGCATCCCTTGATGTGACTTATTTTATCGATCGCAATTACGGAAGAGAGGGAATAAACAGAAATGCCTGGGTTACTACGCCGAAAGTAGGTATCTCGATCCTCGGATTTGCAGACTTATTTTATGGATATGAAATCCCAATTTCTACTGAAAGAATTTCCTCGATTTCAAGGAACAGATTCTCGTTAACATTCAATCTTAATAGGGATTATTTTGATCTAAAGGAAGCACCTCGAAAGCCTTGACGTATTTTCTTACCGCTACTTCTTTGAGGTTTTGTTTGCCAGCTATTGGAATCCGCAGTGTGCTTTGATCAAATGGCTGCCGGGCCCAGAGTGTGAAAATTACAATCACAGCCACTATTACCCCTATCAGAAGTGTCAGTTCGCGATATGTAAACTTTTTACTCATCATTTTTTTCTAGTCCATACCCGTGCCAGGCCGCCGAAAGGCTGTTTTTTATGCCTAAAATCGGGTTTTATGTCACCTCATTGTTCAGCATTGGACACCATTCCTAACCTTTTCGTACAATTGTTTACTGAGGGTTCGTTGAATAGTTACATCCAGTACGACAGGAGTTTGCAGTTTAAATGAGCGATTATCCAGACAATTCTGTTGTGGACGTAGTGAACCAAAATAAAGTTATATGAAAAACTTAGGTGTCGTTTTTGTTTTGTCTGTGGTCACTTTAACTCTTGCAGCTACAACGTTCATAGCGCAGCCCGATGCAGAAGGTCCAGTGCAATGGCTGACATTTGAGCAGGCGGTAAACAAATCGAAAACAGAAAAACGACCGATATTCATTGATGTATATACCGATTGGTGTGGTTGGTGTAAGGTGATGGATAAAAATACATTCAGCGATCCGCGGGTAGCCAAGCTGTTGAACGAAAACTTTTATGCTGTGAAATTCGACGCCGAGCAAAAAGAAGATGTCGTTTTTAATGGCACCACATTCAAGTTTATTCCAAGCGGTGGAAAAGGCTATCACCAGCTAGCCGCTGCGTTGCTAAACAATCAACTCAGTTACCCTACTGTGGTATTCCTGAACGAAAAATTTGAGATCATTCAACCACTTGCTGGTTATCGGAAAGCTCCGGAATTTCACAAGATTGCACAATTTATTGGCGAAGGTCATTACAAGTCAGTGAAATGGGATGAATGGGAGAAGAGTTATGCTTCGCCTTTTTAGTTCGATATTCGTTATTCATTATTCGATATTCGATATTCGTTATCCGTTATCCGTTATCCGACTGGTCTTAACGGGTGTGCCCTGAAACGTGGACAGTGCAGGAATCGTTTGTTTTTACATCGCATAGGGCAGGATTTCTCCCCCACTTAAACCGAGAAAAAGTTTCACATCTCCTCTTAACATCCTAAATTTGGCCACTAAATAAATTCAATATGTTTCAGCAAT
>JAEZCF010000110.1 GCA_023430045.1 Pseudomonadota bacterium
CCGGCCAGACCCCGGGTCTACGTGAGCTTTCCGGTGCAGCCGGGCAGAGCCCGGCTCTACGTGAGCATTCCGGCACCGCGCCGCAGAGCGAGGAACCCGTGCGATGAAGGATTTCCTGCGCTGGGCAGGCGACATGCTGCTGCGTTTCATCAGCACCCTGGACTGGATGCTGTGTGCCGCCCTGGGAGGCCTGATGCTCATCGGCCTGGCGACGCTGAAGAGCGCCGGCGGCGATGGTCTGGTGATGGCGCAGGGCATCCGCTTCGCGGTGGGGCTGGCCGCGTTGTGGGCGATTTCGCGCGTGCCGATCCTGCGCATTCGTTCGGCCACGCCGCTCATCTATGCGGTGTCGATGATTCCGCTGCTGGCCGTGTTCGTGCTCGGTACTGGCAAGTACGGCCGGCAATGGCTGGACCTGAAATTCTTCTACCTGCAACCAGCCGAACTGCTCAAGGTGAGCCTGCCGATGATGGTGGCCTGGTACCTGCACCGCATGCCGCTGCCACCGCGCTTCACTACCGTGATGGTGAGCCTGGTCATCATCGGCGCGCCGACGGGGCTGGTGATGCTGCAGCCGGATTTCGGCACCGGCGTGCTGATCGCTGCCAGTGGCGTGTTCGTGTTGCTGCTGGCCGGCCTGCCATGGTGGTGGATGGGTCTGGGCATCGGCGGCGTGGCCGCGATCGCGCCGGTAGCGTGGTTCTGGCTGCTGATGCCGTACCAGAAAGACCGCATCATGATGTTCCTGGACCCGGAAATGGATGCGCTGGGCGCAGGCTGGAACATCATCCAGTCGAAGATCGCCATCGGTTCCGGCGGTCTGGACGGCAAAGGCTGGGGACAGGGTTCGCAGTCGCACCTGAACTTCATTCCGGAACAGACGACTGACTTCGCATTTTCAGTGCTGAGCGAGGAGTTCGGCTGGATTGGCGTGGCGGTGGTGCTGACGCTGTATCTGGTGGTCATCGGGCGCTGCCTGTGGATCGCCAGCCAGTCGCGCGATTCCTATTCGCGCCTGCTGGCCGGCGCGACCGGTCTGGCATTCTTCGTCTACGTGCTGGTCAACGGCGGCATGATTTCCGGCGTGTTGCCGGTGGTCGGCGTGCCGATGCCGCTGATCAGCTACGGTGGCACCTCGGCGGTTTCGCTGCTGGCCGGCTTCGGACTGGTGATGGCCGTGCGCAGCCACAACCCCGTGCATGGCGGCTATCGCTGAGGCGGAATACACGCGTTGCACGAAGGTGTCTCGTTTTAGGTGTGATGGGCATCACATTTCATGCGCGTCGTAATCGGGATCGATGGACTTGTCGCATTCAGTCTGCACAATGGCGGCCTGCCCGATATGGCGCGCCACTGCGGCGCTGACAGGTCGGGCGGGGAGTAGTACGACCTCACGTTTGCCGCCTGCTCTTGGGGGAGATGCTGGCGGCAGTTTCGCGCGGTCTGGTCGGCCGGTTGCGTCCGTGGGGGTGGGGGCGCAACCGGCCATGGCCGCCGGCCCGGACGGCGCATCACACGTGCCGTAATGCCGCATCGCCATCACGCAGGTTTTACAAATCAGTGTTGGATTAATCAATCCTTTGCTATTCATGGTGTTAGGGGTTTTATTTCATCCATGACCTGCTAATCTGCGGCGATGATCCGACGCTCATTGGCCTGCATGCTCACCCTCGGCCTGGTCGCCTGCGCGACCCAGCCGTCGAGTCCTCCACCGCCGTCACAGACCACGGTGGCTCCGCCGTCACCGGGCAACGGAACCAAGGGGCCGGCCGAAGCCGCGCCCGAAGCAGCCGCTGCCACCGCGCCGCCGGTGGACCTGACTCCCGTGCCGTTCGCGACCGCGCGCGCCAATTTCATCCGCGATACTGCCGCCGCGCAGAAACTCGATCCTGCCTACATCGCCCGCATCCTGGACCAGGCCGAGGTGCGCCAGCCGATCATCGCCGCGATGTCCCGACCGGCCGAGCGGGTGAAGCCGTGGAATGAATATCGCCCGATGTTCATCAGCCAGGCGCGTATCGATGGCGGGAAGAAGTTCCTCGCCGAACACCGCGATGAGCTGATGCGCGTGCAGCAGCGCACCGGGGTGCCGGCCGAAGTGATCGTGGCCATCATCGGTGTGGAAACCAGTTACGGCGGCAATACCGGCAACTACCGCGTGCTGGATGCGCTGTATACGCTGGCTTTCTATTACCCGCGCAGCGGCGATCCGGCCAAGCTGGAACGTGAAGTGCGCCGTGAGCTGTTCTTCCGCGATGAACTGTCCAAACTGTTCATCCTGGCCCGCGACGAAAAGCTGGATATCACCGCGCTGAAGGGCAGCTATGCCGGAGCGATGGGCATGGGCCAGTTCATGCCGTCCAGTTATCTGGATTTTGCGGTGGATGGCAACGGCGACGGCCGACGCGACCTGTTCACCAGCTATGACGATGTGTTTTCTTCCATTGCCAATTACTTCGTGAAGAAGGGCGGATGGGTGCGCGGCGGGCAGGTCGCGGTGCCGGCCACGCTGGATGCCGGACGCGAAGAGTTCAACCCCACCGAATGGACGCCCACCTGGACGCTGGCCCAACTGGCGCAGCGCGGCTATCACCCGTCTGCGGACGTGTCGGGCGGCGCCACCGCCACGCCGATCACCCTGGAAGGCAGCACCGGCAAGCAGTACTGGCTGGGCTTCCAGAACTACTACGCCATTACCCGTTACAACATCTCCAAGATGTATGCGATGGCAGTGTTCCAGCTGTCGCAGGCCATCGCAGGGAAGGAGCTGCCGCCGGCATGAACATCAGATGGTTGATCCCCGGAGCGTTGATCCTTGCGCTGGCGGCGTGCAGCAGCGCGCCGAAGAAGCCCGGCGGAACGGCCAGCAGCAGCGCCGGCAAACCGGTGGCCACGGTGGTGCAGGGCAAGGGCGGCCGGCCCGTGCATTGCCCGGAAGGATCACCGTATGCCGCCGCGCAGGAAGACCCGTCCACCCGTGGAAACTACACCGCCGGCGGCCTGTACAAGCCAGGGGTGAAGGACACCACGCCGGATTACATCCCCAACGTGGCCTGCATTCCCGAACCCATGGTGCAGGACCTGGCGCGTTCGCCCATCGGCAACAAGACCCCGTATGAAGTGCTGGGCAAGAAGTACAAGGTGTTGGACAACACCAAAGGCTATGCCGAGCGCGGTACTGCTTCGTATTACGGTGCCAAGTTCCACGGCCGGCTGACCTCCAACCGCGAGGTCTACGACATGTACCAGTTCACTGCCGCGCACAAGACGCTGCCGCTGCCGAGCTTCGCGCGGGTGACCAACCTGGACAACGGTGAATCGGTGATCGTTCGGGTGAATGATCGCGGTCCCTTCCACGATGGGCGCGTGGTGGATCTCAGCTATGCGGCGGCCGTGCGCCTGGGCATCACCCAGCGTGGCACCGGCAACGTGGAAGTGCGCGCGCTGCAGCCCGGCGAAGACAACCTGCTGGCCAGCGCGAAACCGGTCCGTGCGGCTGCCGTGCCGGCCGCCGTCAAGGTCGCCGCGGTAGTGCCGACCCAGGGTCGGCTGGCGTCCAGCACCCCGGTAGAGCCGACCCCTGGTCGGCTGGCCTCCGGTGCGGCAGGCAGTGAAATGGACAAGCTGGTGGGCAAACTGCCGGCGGCCGCCACCCAGGCCGCAGGCAACGTAGTGCCGGGCTCTGCCCGGCAG
>JAEZCF010000118.1 GCA_023430045.1 Pseudomonadota bacterium
ACCACGGTACGCGCCACGGCAACGTCGGCGGCGTGGGCCAGCATCGGCACGGTGCCGAGCGAAATGGCGAGGGCCAGGACACCGGCCTGGGGAGTGAAGCGTTGACGCATGCGAGTTTCTCCAGAAGAGACCATCAGGAAGGAGGCCGCTCCGTCCGGAGCGGCCCCGGGGTTCACAGATCGATGCCGAAACCGACGCCGGCCGAGCGGTCATCGCCACTGAACGCGCCACCGAGGCTGAAACTGGCGCGTTCGCCGATCTGCTTGCCATAGCCGATGGACAGTGCCTGCTCGCCGTTCTGCCAGCCGGCGCCCACCGCGACACGGCCACGCGGACTGCGGCTTCCGGATGCATTGATGGCCATGTTCATCATCGCCGAGCTCATCGCGCCCTGGCGATCGATCCGGCGATCCTGCAGACCGAGGCGATGGTCGATTTCGCGGGTGACATCAGTGAAACGATCATCCAGTGCCTGGAAGCGCGAATCGGTATAGCTGCGCGCCGAAGAAAGTGTCTGCGCATCGCCGGCCTGCATCTGCGCGACATTGACTGCGTCGGTACCGTTGATGCCCGCCGACACATTGGCCACACGTCGCTCGCTGCCTGCCGCGCCCACCGACACCGTGTTCTCCTCGTTCGCCATCGAGCCCTGCCCGATCGCCACCGAACCCGCCGCGCTGGCCGTCGCGCCCTGTCCGACCGCAGTGCCATTCGAGGCCGTCACGGCACTGTCGGCCCCCACGGCCACGGCGTTGTCGGCTGGCGCCGCGATACTGCTGTTGCTGCCGACCGCCGTGCCGTTGGATGCGCCGACGCTGGCACCGCCGCCCACGGCGGTATCGTTGGGATCACGCGCCGCGCTGCCGTTGCCCAGTGCCAGTCCGTCACCTTCACCGATCGGCAGGCCGGTACCCGGCCCTGCTCCGCCACCCGCACCTGCCTCCAGCACACCAACGCGCGCGTCCAGACCGTTCAATGCGCCATCAAGTGCATCGAGCGCACCGCCCACGTTGCCGTAGCGCGCTCCCTGGATGGTGTAGGCAGGCGCCATCAGCTGGCCATCGGCACCCAGTTGTGCACCGCCCCCCAGCGCGCGCGCTACACCGTCGAGCTGCTCCACGTTGACCGCGTCATTGCGCGCGGTACCTGCCTGCAGGTTGCCGATGGTGGTGCCCTGGTCACCGCCGAGACTGATGCGCTGCCGGTCCTCGTCGTCGTAGCGCACCGCAATGGCAGCCAGCTCTCCCAGATCGCCACCGACGCCGGCGATCGCCGAATCCAGCTGGCGCTTGTTGACCGCGTCGGTGTCGGTGGTGGCATCGGCCACGTTCACGATCTGTCGTTCGCTCCCGGACGCCCCCACCGAAACACTGTTGGCACGATCGGCAAGCGAACCGTCACCCAGCGCCACAGCGTTGGTCGCGCTGGCATTGGCCGCATTGCCGTAAGCCGACGCATGCCGGGCCGACGCGGATGCTTCGGCGCCCCACGCGGTAGCGTAATCGGCGCTGGCTTTGGCGAAGAAGCCCTGTGCCAGCGAATACGAGCCGTCCGCCGTCGCCCACGGGCCGATTGCCATTGACGAAAAACCTGATGCGGAGGAACGCGGTCCGACCGTGAGGGACCAGGCGCCATCAGCCTTGCTGGCATAACCAAGCGCCATCGCATAGTCGCCATTGCCTTCTGCGTTCCAGCCGAAGACCTGGCTGGAAATGCCAACCGCATGGCTGCCGTAGCCGACGGCGGTGTTGGTGCCTTCGGTTGCCTTGCTGTAGGCGCCAACCGCCAGCGATGTGCTGCCGGTGGCGGTCGCATCGAAGCCCAGCGCGGTGCTCTGCGCGCCCGATGCCGATGATGCCGCGCCACCGGCAAGCGAATAGCCACCGGCCGCCTGCGCGCCGGAACCGAATGCCGAGGCGCCGGGTCCGCTGGCGCTTGTCACAAGCTCGCTCGGCTGGCCGTTCACCGGCCCGAGGTAGGTGCCGCCGACGGCCGTGTTGAAATCGGCGGTCGCGGTGCTGCCCTGGCCGAGCGCGATGACATTGGTGCCCATCGCCAGGCTGTTGCCGCCCAGCCCGATCGCACCATCGCCAAGTGCCAGCGCCTGCGCGCCCAGTGCCATCGCACCGGCACCGAACGCATTGGCATGGTGCCCGGCTGCGAGGCTGCCTTCGCCATCGGCCAGCACACCGGCGCCAAACGCTGCCGCACCGTTCCCGCTGGCCTGCGCGTCGTCGCTGCCGTCGCCCGCGCCCTCCACCGCCAGGTAACGCATTCCACCTACCTGCGCCTGTACGTCCTTCAACTGGCCCAGGTTCACCGCATCGGTGTCTTCGGTGCCTGCGGCGACATCGGTGATCTGGCGCTGCAGCACGTCATGCAGGTTGCCGTGGGTGTCGTACCAGGCCTCTGAAGCGCCCACCGACACCGCATTGGTCCGGGTGGCCAGCGAGCCGTTGCCCAGTGCCAGACTGTTGGTCGCCGGCTCCTTCACCCACGCCGTGCCCAGTGCCGTGCTCTGGTCGGCGCCCGCTACCGCCGCCGTGCCTACGGCCGTGGCATATTCGCCGGTGCTGTAGCTCAGCTGGCCCACCGCCACCCCGCTGGTTCCCGTTGCTTCGGCAAGGCTGCCGAGCGCGGTTGCCGCATTGCCTGACGCATGCGCCGAACCGCCCACAGCAACGCCCATCGGGCTGGCCGAGGCAGCCGACCCCAACGCCACACCCAGCGCCTCCGACGTCGCGTTGCTGCCGATCGCCACGGCGTTCAGTCCTGTGGCAGCAGCCTTCCAGCCGAATGCCAGCGATGCCAGCCCGGTGGCCTGTGCGTTCGCGCCTAACGCGATCGAGTTCGCATAGTCGGCGATGCTGTCGGCACCGATCGCGATGATATTGCTGGGCACTGCAGGATCTGGGGTGCCCCGCGCCTGCGCATTGTTGCCGATCGCGATCTGGTTGCCCGATGTCGCGACCGCGTTGCTCCCCAGGGCCACCGAACCATTACCGTACGCACGGGAATCCGCACCAGCGGCCAGGCTGTAGTCACCGACCGCCTGCGCCAAGGCACCCACAGCGGCCGAATCGGTTCCCAATGCCTTCGAGCCCGGACCCACCGCCAGTGAATTTGTGCCAAAGGCCTGCGTTATATCGGTCACACAGATACCCTGACAGGCGTACTGCCCGCCGATGGCGACCGCGCCCTCATTGGCCGCGTCAGCCAGATAGCCGATGGCGATACCGCGGAAGCCGGAAGCGTTCGCTTCTGTGCCTAGGGCGATCGATCCGGCGCCACCGGCCTTGGCGAACGCCCCCAGCGCACTGGAGAAATCTCCGCTGGCGAGCGCAGCAACACCCAGTGCGGCAGAGGATTCGCCATCCGCGGTGGCGCTGGCCCCCAACGCCACCGCGCTGGTGCCGTTGGCCTCGGCCAGTCCTCCAAGTGCGACGCTTGCGTAACCGCGCGCCGCGGAAAGCGATCCCAGCGCCACACTGCCGGGGCCTTCAGCCATGCTGCCGTTACCCAGTGCGATCGACGAATCGCCCGATGCCACCGCACCGACGCCCTGGGCGATGGCATTTCGGGCCAGCGCGTTGGCGCCGCTGCCCACGGCGACACTGCCCTCTTCCAGTGCCAACGAGCCTTCACCCAGCGCCGTGGACTGGTCGGCGGCAGCCAGCGCGCGGGCACCCATCGCGCTGGCGCCCACGCCGGTGGCCGCACTGTTGTATCCGACAGCGACACTGTCATCGCCCTGCGCCAGGCTGTTGCCGCCGGCCGCCAGTGCGCCGCTGCCCTCGGCGGCGGCTGCGCCACCCAGCGCGACAGCTCCGCCGCCCACCGACGCGGCCTGGTAGCCCAGCGCGGTGCTGTATGTGCCGTCGGCCAGGCTACCCGCGCCCAGTGATGACGCACCTTCACCACGCGAGGTCGCGTAACCGCCCACGGCAACCGTGAAATCCCCCCCCAGGGCCCGCGCGTTTGCACCGATCGCCACGCCGGCTTCGCTGTTGGTACCCGCGTTGTATCCGGCGGCCAGGCTGCCCGGACCATAGGCCTGCGCCGTTGCGCCCACCGCTGTCGAACCTTCGCCCGCTGCCACGCTCAGCGTGCCCAGTGCGGTGGCTGCCTGATCGCCCTCCGCCGCCGCACTGGCGCCGACCGCCGTGTTGCCCAGCCCGGTGGCCAGCGCACTCTGGCCGATCGCGGTGCCGGCATCGGCGTAGGCGGAAGCGTTCTGTCCAAATGCCGAAGCACCGATGCCCACCGCCTGCGCCAGCGAGCCGACCGCGGTGGTGGCGTTGCCCTGCGCGAATGCCTGCACGCCGATGGCGACCGCGCTTTCACCCTCGGCGATGGCCGCATCGCTGCCCTCGTCGTCACCGACGATGGCCACATAGCCGGTATCGGTCGCCATCGGCTGCAGGGCTTTGTCGGCATCGGCCACTCCGTGCGCAGCGACGTCTGCACCATCTGTCGGATTCGATGCCAAGGCACCGACGGCCTGCAGCATCAGCGCGCATGCGATTACGCTGGATGCCAGCAACGTCCGGCGGCCCTGCCGCCCGGTGCCGCGTGCCAGTTCTGAGGCAACTACCAGCTGCTGCAACGAGCGGCTCCAGATGCGACGGTAAATCTTGTTCATGCACTACCTCAGGTCGTTCGAAGGGCAAGGCACACCCGTCTGGCGACATGCAGGCGGACGCCAGCACGACCAGTGGAGTCGGATGTCGGGGGAACGCCGCGCAGTGCGTCTTGCAGATCCGTGCGGATGCCAGGACGCGGCGAAAGGTGAACGTAAGGTTCAGGCTGGCAGGTGTCACGCACGCCTTGTCACCCGATACTCACCACTTCTCACCGGGACACCGCGACGGCGTCTGACAGCAACTGCATGAGCGAATCCGATGCCCGCCTTCACGGACCGGCGGCTGTCCTGCGCTGGCTGTGCCGGCGCCGAGTGTGGGCACCGGCCGCCCTGGTCGATGAAGTGCAACGCCGCACCGCACCGGCAATGCAGCTGCTGTTCCTGATGTATGGGCTGGCGCTGCCGGCGAACTGGATGTGGCAGCTGGCCAGGCGGCCCATCCCGCACGGCTGGGAACTGGTACTGGCAATGGATCTGCTCAGTGCCGGCGCAGCGCTGGCGGGGTTCGTACTGATCCGCATGGGCCGCATGCGGCATGCCGTGCGGCTTTTCATCGTCACGCTGCTGGGCAATGCGCTGGTGACCTGGCACAAGCTGGGCGCACATGCACTGTTGATCGACCAGACCGCGTTGCTGCTCCTGCTCGTGGTCGCCGGTCTTGTTCTCGGACGACGCGCGCTATGGCTGACGTTGCTGGGCGTGTTCGGCGTATTCGCGGCCGGCATGCATACCGATTACCACGGCACCCACGATCCACGTTGGGTCACCAACGCGATGCGCAACGGGCCGTCACTGCTGCTGGCCTACCTGATCATCACCTTCATCCTCGACCGTACCACCGGTGCGCTGCGTTCCAGCCTGGCCCGGGAACGCCGTCAGCGGGAGGCGCTGCAGGATGAGATGGCACGTCGCGAACAGCTCCAGGAACAGTTGCTGCACGCGCAGCGCTTGGAGATCAGCGGTCGCCTCGCCAGCGGTATCGCACACGACTTCAACAATGTGCTTGCGGTGATCCATGGCTTCTGCGAAGAACGCGAACGCGATGCTGCCAACGGCCACGAACGCGAACAGGCATTGGTGGAAGCACTGGATGGCATCTCACTGGCTGCACGGCGTGGCCAGCACATCAGCCGCAGCCTGCTCAGGTTCAGCCGACAGGATCTTTCGCAGCGTGAAGTGTTCTGCGTAGACGAAGCGCTGGCTCAGCTGCAGCCGATGCTGCGCCAGCTGCTGGGGAGGCACTGCCAGCTGCGGCTGGGCGATATCCACTCCGGTGCGCACGCATGCATGGATCGAAACCAGTTCGACCTGGCCCTGCTCAACCTGGCCGCCAACGCACGCGATGCGCAGCGCGGGCAGGGCTGGGTGGAAATTTCCGTGCACCTGCGCAATGCATACGTGCGCATCACGGTTGCCGACGGAGGACCCGGCATGGACGGCCTGACCCGGCAGCGGATGTTCGAACCGTTCTTCAGCACCAAGCCGCCCGACCAGGGCACCGGGCTCGGACTGGCGGTGGTACACGATGTCATCCACTCCAGCGGCGGACATATCGACGTGGACAGCGCCCCCGGCCACGGCACCCGCATCACGCTGGCTCTGCCTGCGGTGCCGCCGCACGCAGGCAGAGCAACGGATGCCTAGTCCATGAACACGTAGCCTTCGCCGTGAACCGCCACCAGCGGCAATGGCCGACCACATTGCGTGGCGACCTTGCGACGCAGGCGATGGACCAGCGAATCCAGCCGATGGGTATCGAAATCAAAGACGTTGTCGGTAAGGGCGGCGATCAGCCTCTCGCGGCGTACCACGTCGCCCGGCTGTCGCAGCAGGCAGCACAGCAGCGGACGTTCGCTGCGGGTCAGGGCGATGGCCGTGCCGTCCGGTGCCTGCAGCCGCCAGCCGTTGGCATCCATTCGCCAGCCACCTGCTTCGATCCGGTCATCGCTGCCGGTGGCGGCCTGTGTCCCCGCTGCGGTGTGCGTCGAGCGCAGGCGCCGCCCCAGGCTGTGCAGGGTCGCCGCCAGCAGGCTGACATCCACGGGTTTGGTCAGGTAGGCGTCCGCGCCGTCCACCAGGCCGCGCAGGCGATCGGCGGGGTCCTGCCGACCGGTCAACATCACCACGCCGACGCCGGGATGACGGCTGCGCAGCGACTGCGCAACGATGAATCCATCGGCATCCGGAAGGCCCACATCCAGCACCACGATATCCGGCACCTCCTGCCGCAGCCGCCGCTCAAGATCAGCGGCACTGTCCAGACCGATGGCGCTGAAGCCATGATCGGACAGGCGCGGCAGCAGGATGCGGTCACGCAGCAGGGCGTCGTCTTCCAGGACGACCACCTGCAGCTGGGCAGGATCGGGGGCGGTGTCGGGCACGGGACAGGTCGATTGCGTCGTGCCGGCGAGGTTATCAGTCGGGCCAGCGTCAGCGGATAGGACCCGTCGTATTCGCAGCGATGCGCAGCACATCGTCCAGCAACGCCGCCGCAGTGACTTCCGCACCCGCGCCGGGCCCCTGGATCAGCAACGGCTGGCTGCTGTAACGGTCACTGTGGATGGACACGCGGTTGTCGGTACCTGCGCCCTGCGCGAGCGGATGCGTCGGCTCCAGCGCCTGCAAACCAACGCGCGCGCCGGCGGCATCCAGGGTGCCCACAAAACGCAGCACGCGGCCGCTGTCGCGTGCCTGCTGCCAACGGGCCTGCACAGGCGCATCGAGCAACGCCAATTCCTGCAACGCCTCGTCTGCGGACAGTCCGGCCAGTGCGGCGGGGACCAGCGAGTCCACCTGGACCTGCGATGCATCCAGGGGCAACCCGCTGGCGCGCGCCAGGATCAGCAGCTTGCGGCGGACGTCTTCCCCGGACAGGTCCACACGTGGATCGGGCTCGGTGTAGCCTGCCGCAAGCGCTTCGCGTACCAGCGCGGAAAATGGCTGGCTTCCATCATGGTGATGGAACAGCCAGGCCAGCGAGCCGGACAGCACGCCTTCGATGCGATGGATGTGATCACCCCCATCGCGCAGCGCGCGCAGGCTGCTCAGCAGCGGCAGGCCCGCGCCCACGGTCGCGCTGTCGCCATAGCGCGCACCAGTGGCCGCGCATCGCTCGCCGATCTCCTGTGCACGGGCAAGCTGCGCGCCATTGCCCAGCTTGTTGGCGGTGACCACGTGGACACCGCGCGCCAGCCACTGCGCATGCCACCCGGCGACGATTTCGCTGGCGGTTGCGTCGACTACGGTATCGCCGGCATGCAGTGCATCCGCCTCCGCCCAGGGCGGCAGCGGGAATTCCCTTCGGGGCGACTGCCGAGCCTGTCGCAGGGGCTGCTCCGGTCCGCTTTCGCAGCGCAACGCCGTGCGCGAATTCGCCAGCCAACGGAACGCTGGCAATGCGATCCCACGAGCCTGCAAGGCCTGGTAACGCTCCACGAATGCCGAACCCACCGTTCCAGTGCCCAGCAGCGCCAGACGCCCGTGACCCGGCGATGGGAGTTCGATGACCTGCGCGCTCATGCGTCGCCCACCTGTCGGCGGCGGGCGGCAGCGGTGATCGCTGCTTCGGCACGCTGCAGCGCATCGGCTAGATCCGCCAGCAGGTCACGTTCTGCTTCTATACCCACCGATATGCGCAGCAGACCTTCGCTGATGCCGGCGGCAGCGCGCGCCTCCGGAGTCATCGCCGCATGGGTCATGGTCGCCGGGTGCGCGACCAGGCTTTCCACCCCGCCCAGCGATTCGGCCAGAGTGAAGCAGCGCAGGCCATCGACGAAAGCCCGCACCGCCGCATGCGGGTCGTCGCCTTCGCAGGCCGACAGTTCAAAGGACAGCATGGCACCGAAGCCACTCTGCTGGCGCGCAGCGATCGCGTGGCCCGGATGGTCGGTCAGGCCCGGGTAATACACGCTGGCGACCGTCGGATGGCTCGCCAGCAGCGACACGATGGCCGCCGTGTTTTCCTGGTGCACGCGCAGTCGCGCGTCCAACGTGCGCAATCCACGCAGCGTCAGGAACGCATCGAACGGCGAACCGGTCAGGCCCAGCGCGTTGGCCCACCAGGTGAGCTGTTCGACCAGTGCTGGATCGCGCGCCACTACCGCGCCGCCCACCACGTCGCTGTGACCGTTGATGTACTTGGTGGTGGAGTGCAGCACCAGGTCCGCGCCGAAAGCCAGCGGCTGCTGCAGCGCCGGCGACAGGAACGTGTTGTCCACCACCACCTGCGCACCGGCCTTGTGCGCGGCATCGATGACGAAGCGCAGGTCGGTGATGCGGAGCAGCGGATTGGAAGGGGTTTCCACCAGCACCAGCTTCGGCTGGCTGGCCAGCGCCTGCGCCAGCGAACGGGGATCGGTCAGATCGGCGGTGACCAGCTTGAACTGGCCCTTGGCCGCCAGTGCGTTGAACAGGCGCCAGCTGCCGCCATAGGCATCGTGCGGCACGACCAGGGTATCTTCCGGGCCCAGCAGTGCCTGCAGCACCAGGTTGATCGCGCCCATCCCGGTGGCGGTCACCACGCCGCCGGCGCCGCCCTCCAGCTCGGCCAGGGCGTCGCCCAGCAGATCGCGCGTGGGATTGCCGCTGCGGGTGTAGTCGTACTGGCGCTTGTTGCCGAAGCCTTCAAAGCTGAAGTTGGAAGACAGCACGATCGGTGGCGTCACCGCGCCGAATGCGGTGTCGCGGTCGATGCCGGCGCGCACTGCGGACGTGGTGCGGCTACAGGCCGCCTCGGCGGACGAAGCGTTGTTCGAGGTCAGGCTCATGCGGTTTCTCCCGGGATGCGAATGGCGTTGGCGAGGATCGCGTCGATGCGATCGGTTTCTTTCAAAAAGGCGTCGTGGCCATAAGGTGAACGCAGTACGCGCAGGCTGCCGCGCGGCCCCAGGCCTTCGACCAGCGAAACCAGGTCGGCCAGGGGTACCAGGCGGTCGCCTTCGACGGCCACGACCACCGTCGGCAGCAGCAGCTGTGCCGGATCGATGCGATGCAGGTCGATGGATTCGGACAGGCGCAGCCAGGCGGTGACCGGCGTGCGCGCCACGTACTGCGCGGCGGCCGCATCCAGATAGTCCTCCGCGGCCACGCGAACGCGTCCGTTGACGACCTCCGGCGCGGCGTCGAAGCGTTCACCGAACTCTTCCGGCGTGCGATAGCTGAGCATGGCGAACTGGCGGGCCAGCGCCAGGCCGTTCTCGTCGCTGCACTGCAGCTGGCCCAGCGCCACCGCGCGGCGCTGCAGCGCGCGCCATGCGGCGGCATAGGGATGCGCGCGGTGCGCACCACTGACCACCACCAGACGCTGCACGCGTGGACGGTGGCGCAGGCCGAACTGCTGCGCCACCAGCGCGCCATAGGAATAGCCGACAAAGGCCTTGAGCGTGCGGATGCCGAGATGGTCCAGCAGCAACGCCAGCACATCGGCCTGGTCGGCGGTGTCGATCGGCACATCCAGCGCGCCATCGGCACCGAGGAAATCGAAGGCCAGCACACGCAGCTGCTGCGGATCCAGCGTGCGGCCCACGCCGACCAGGCCCTCGGCCCAGCCCTTTTCCGGGAACGCGGCATTGCCGGCCACATGCCGGTGTGCGGAGATGCCGCCGGCCAGTACCACCGCCGGGGCATCCGCCGGCCCGACCCACTCATAGCGCAGGCGCACCGCCAGCGGGCCGGCGTGGCGCATATCCAGCTGCGTGGTGAACTCACCGCGCACGGCATGCACGCGGTCTTCAACCGGCACGCTGGCAGGGATGAACGGTTCGAGGCGGACGGCAGTGCTGGTGGCGAAGCTCATGGCGGTATCCGGTTGGGGCAAGAAGCCCGAGGAATCAGCCATCGAGCCTTCGCGGGCCCGTGTTCGAGGTACACCCTGTGGGTGAACGGCTCGAACCATCTTCCGGTGGACGCCACGGTCCCCGCAGGATTTGGCACCTACGCCGACGCTTGCGCGCCTGCGGGCTGCCCCGGCTTCAAAGGGCCTGTCCCTCTGCCGGTCTCGATGGTGGAACCACGATGACAGCAGCATCCGCACATGTCAATCCCTTCATGCGGATGAAGCGATGAACGTCATGCGCCGACACATTCTTCCCCGCTGCAGCCGCATCTGCGTAAAGTCCCCCCACCTGTCCAGCCGGAATCCGTGATGCGCCTGCTGTTGATCCTGCTTGTCCTGCTGCCGGTGGTGGCATCGGCGGGTCCCGCCACCGGGTGGCGCAACGGCTGGGGGCTCGTACGCCCACCGGAAACCAACACCACCGATGCGGACGCCGGCGACGGCGCCATCGCGCGCCTGCGCCTGGAGCACGCCGGGAACACATGGCGGGCGCGGGTCGACAACCGGATCGCCGGGCCGGTGCAGGTCGCGCTGCGCCTGCCACGGGAGCGGACGCCGATGGGGCTGGCATCGACCCGGTTGCTGCCTGCGGCCGGCAGTACGGTATTCGCCGGCCTGCCTGCGCCCACCGGCGACACGCCGCTGGACCTGCGCCTGCTGGCCGTCCCCGGCGATCCGGATGCCCGACCCGGCGACGTTGCGTATCTGCTGCCGTTCGACGCCCGGCGGATACGCGTCAGCCAGCCACCGCAGGGCCATGCCAGCCACCGCGACGCGGAAAACCGCGATGCTGTGGACTTCGCCCTGCCCGAAGGCACACCGGTGCTCGCCGCGCGTGCCGGTATCGTGATGCAGGTGCAGGACCGCTTCCAGAGCAGCGGCCAGGATTCACGGTACGACGGCCAGCGGGCCAACTTCGTCCGCCTGCTGCACGCCGACGGCAGCATGTCGGTATACGCCCATCTGCAACGTGGCGGCATCCGGGTACGGCCGGGCCAGCCTGTCGAGACCGGCCAGCCGATCGGCCTGTCCGGCAACACCGGCTTCAGCACCGCCCCACACCTGCACTTCGTCGTCCAGGTCAACCGCGGCATGCAGTTGCATTCGATTCCCGTGCGCCTGCTCGGTCCACAGGGCGAACTCCGCTTCGCCATCGAGGCACCGGCGGATTGAGCGCTGGCCTCCGCTGTCCTGCCTTTTCTTCTATAATCATCGGCTTATCTTTTTCAACCAGCGCCCCGGCGGGCGCCCATGCCATGTCCGAAGTCGCCACCGAAGCCGCGCGTCGCCGCACCTTCGCCATCATTTCCCACCCTGACGCCGGCAAGACCACGCTGACCGAAAAGCTTCTGCTGTTCGGAGGCGCGATCCAGATGGCCGGTTCGGTCAAGGGCCGCAAGGCCGCACGCCACGCGACGTCCGACTGGATGGCGCTGGAAAAGGAGCGCGGCATCTCGGTCACTTCATCGGTGATGCAGTTCCCGTATGAAGGCAAGATCGTCAATCTGCTCGATACTCCCGGCCACGCCGACTTCGGCGAGGACACCTACCGCGTGCTGACCGCGGTGGACTCGGCACTGATGGTCATCGACGTGGCCAAGGGCGTGGAAGAACGCACCATCAAGTTGATGGAGGTGTGCCGCCTGCGCGATACGCCGATCATGACCTTCATCAACAAGCTGGACCGCGAAGGCAAGGACCCCATCGACCTGCTGGACGAAGTGGAGACGGTGCTGGGCATCCAGTGCGCGCCGGTCACCTGGCCGATCGGCATGGGCCAGCGTCTGAAGGGTGTGGTCCACCTGCTGACCGGTGAAGTGCATCTGTACGAACCGGGGCGCAACTTCACACGCCAGGATTCGACCATCTTCGCGTCCATCGACGCCCCAGGCGTGGCCGAGAAGATCGGCCCGCAGATGCTGGCCGAACTGCGCGACGAGCTGGAACTGGTGCAGGGCGCCAGCAATCCGTTCGATCTGCAGGCCTATCTCGACGGCAGGCAGACGCCGGTGTTCTTCGGCTCCGGCGTGAACAACTTCGGCGTGCAGCCGCTGCTGGATTTCTTCGTCGAACATGCACCGTCGCCGCAGGCACGTGGCACTACCGGCCGCGACATCGCCCCGCAGGAAGACAAGCTGACCGGCTTCGTGTTCAAGATCCAGGCCAACATGGACCCCCAGCACCGCGACCGCGTGGCGTTCATGCGCGTGTGTTCGGGGCGTTTCGCCGCAGGCATGAAGACCTTCCACGTGCGTACCGGCAAGGACATGAAGCTGGCGAACGCGCTGACCTTCATGGCCAGCGATCGCGAAATCGCCGCCGAAGCCTGGCCGGGCGATGTCATCGGCATCCACAACCACGGCACCATCTCCATCGGCGACACGTTCACCGAAGGCGAGGCCGTTACCTTCACCGGCATCCCCAATTTCGCGCCCGAACTCTTCCGCCGCGCGCGCCTGCGCGATCCGCTCAAGCTCAAGCAGCTGCACAAGGGCCTGGCGCAGCTGTCCGAAGAAGGCGCGACGCAGTTCTTCCGTCCCCTGATGAGCAACGACCTGATCCTCGGCGCGGTCGGCGTGCTGCAGTTCGACGTGGCCGCCTACCGTCTTAAGGACGAATACGGCGTGGAAGCGACCTTCGAGCCGGTCAGCGTGGTCACCGCACGCTGGGTGCACTGCGACAACGAAAGGACGCTGGAGGAGTTCCGCGAGAAGAACGCGCTCAACCTGGCCGTGGACGCCGCCGGTCACCTGGTCTACCTGGCACCTACCCGCGTGAACCTGCAGCTGGCACAGGAACGGGCACCGGACGTGCGCTTCTCCGCCACCCGCGAGGCCGCGCACGCGGTATCGGCCGGCTGAACCCCGGCTGCCCGGCCGGCTGTGCAAGCGCCGGCCATCGCGGCGATGATAAGGGGGGACGCGGGTCCCCCTCCCCGCGACATTTCGGATTGCCATGACGTCTGCTGCTTCGATCCGTGAGGAAATCGCCAGTGCTCTCACCCATGGCCTGGGAGCGGTGTTCGCTCTTGCCGCCAGCGCGGTGCTGATTACCCTGGCCGCCATATACGGCGATGTCTGGCAGCTTGTCAGCTCGATCGTGTTCGGTGTGGCCCTGCTGCTGCTCTATACCGCTTCCACCCTGTATCACGCCATCCAGCACCCCGTCGCCAAGGGCCGGCTGAAGGTCTTCGATCACTGCGCCATCTACCTGCTGATCGCCGGAACCTACACACCCTTCACCCTGATCGGATTACGCGGCCCATGGGGATGGGGGCTCTTCACCGCCATCTGGGCGCTGGCGCTGGCCGGCGTGGTCTTCAAATTGTTCTACACCGGTCGCTTCAAGGCCTTGTCCACGGCCATCTACATCGCCATGGGCTGGCTGATCGTGGTCGCGATCAAGCCGATGCTGGCCGCGATCGATGTCCCGACGCTTCTCTGGTTGCTGGCCGGTGGCCTGTCCTACACGCTGGGCACCTATTTCTACCACCGCGAATCGATCCGCTATTCGCATGCGATCTGGCACCTGTTCGTGATCGGCGGCAGTGTCTGCCATTTCGTGGCGGTTACCCAGCAGATCCTCTGAGGACGGAAGGGCCGTGCACGCAGAAACAATGAAGGTTTCGCGCGGCGTGCACGATCCACGGGCAACCATGCCCATGTGAATACGACCGCCTCCTCTACTGCAACCGCTGCGCCGCGCCCTCCGCGCCGGCGTTTCTTCCGTCGTCCGGGCAAGCGGGGCCAGCGCTGGCTTGCGTTCCTGGTGTTTCTGTTCGCCGCGATCCTGCTGCTGATCGCGCTGTGGGACTGGAACTGGTTCAAGGGTCCCGTGGAACGGGTGGTACAGGCGAAGACCGGCCGTGAACTCCGGCTTGGCAACCTGGATGTCGACCTGGGCCGCACCACGACCATCCGCGCCGATTCGCTCACCTTCGCCAATGCCGAATGGGCGAAAACACCGAAGATGGCCAGCGCCGACCGCGTCGAGATCGACGTGCGGTTCTGGCCCTTGCTGCGTGGCAGCGTGCAGCTTCCCGAGATCCGTCTTACCCGCCCGGACGTACTGCTGCAGGCGGCGCCGAAGCAGGGGGAACCGGGCAATTGGGATTTCCTGGGTGAAAGCAGCGGCGGAACATCGCCACAGCTGAAGCGGCTGCGTATCGACGACGGACGCCTGCAGTACCTGGACGAACTGGGCCGGACCGACATCCGCGTGGACGTGCGCAGCGGCACACCCCGCAATGCCGATGCCGCGCCGCCACTCCTGGTGGGCGGCAAGGGTTCCTGGCAGGGCAACGCGTTCACCCTAAAGGGCAACACCGAATCGCCGCTTGAACTGACCGACAGCGAGCATCCGTTCCGCATCCATCTGGATGGACGCGCTGGTCCTACCCATGCCATTGCCAGCGGCACCTTGACCAATCCGTTCCAGTTCCAGACCTTCGACCTGCGCTTCCAGCTCAGCGGCAGCGATCTGGAGGACCTGTATCCGTTGGTCGGCATCGCCCTGCCCTCCACACCGCCGTACAACCTCGACGGCCGTCTCAAGCGCGACCATCAGGTATGGCACTACGAGAAATTCAGCGGTCGCGTGGGTGACAGCGACCTGGGCGGCAATGTGAAGATCGAAGTGGGCGGTGAGCGCCCACGCCTCACCGCGGACCTGGTTTCGAAGCTGCTGGATTTCGATGATCTGGCGGGATTCGTGGGAGCGCCACCGAAGACCGGTGGTGGCGAGTCGGCCAATGCCGAACAGAAGGCCGAAGCGGCCCGCGTGGCGGCACGCCCCACCGTGCTCCCCGACACACCCTACGATCTCTCCAAGCTGCGTGCGATGGATGCCGACGTGCGCCTCAAGGCACAGCGCATCAACGCGCCCGGCCTGCCACTGGACGACATGGATGCCCACCTCAAGCTGGATGACGCCCTGCTGCGTCTGGATCCGCTGAATTTCGGCGTGGCCGGTGGCAACATCCGCAGCACCATCCGCATGGATGCGCGCAAGCCGCAGATCGCCACGTCGCTGAAGGCCAGCGTACGCAAGGTGCAGCTGGGCAAGTTGTTCCCCGATGCAAAGCTGGCCGAACAGGCCTCCGGCGGCATCGGCGGCGAGATCGACCTGAGTGGCAACGGCAATTCTGTCGCCGCGATGCTCGGTGGCAGCAACGGCAACGTGGCCGTCGGCATGGGCAAGGGCCATGTCGGCAACCTGATCATGGAACTGGCCGGGCTGGATATCGCCGAATCGCTGAAATTCCTGTTCACCGGTGATCGTCAGATTCCGCTGCGCTGCGCTTTCGCGGATTTCAGCGTCAGCGATGGACGCATGGACAGCCGCGCGATGGCGGTGGATACCACCGATACGCTGATCATCGGCGAAGGCAGCGTCAACCTGAAGAACGAGCAGCTGGACCTGCTGCTGAAGCCACGTCCCAAGGACATCAGCATCCTGGCCCTGCGCTCGCCGCTGCGCATCGGCGGCACATTCAAGGATCCGTCGTTCCGACCGGACTTCAAGGCGCTGGGCATCCGCGGCGCCATCGCACTGACGCTGGGCAGCATCGCGCCGCCCGCCGCACTGCTCGCCACCTTCGAACCGGGCCCGGGCAAGGACTCCGACTGCGGCGGCAAATATGCCCGCTAGGCATGGAGCCGGGCTCCGCCCGGCTGTAATCGCAGTCACAACAGGTGCGTCGGGGCATTCCCCGACGCACCCGTGACGGTCAGCCGGCGACGATGTACTGCTGAAGGTGGGCCAGTTCGCGCTGCTGGGCGTCGATGATCGCCTTGACCAGGTCGCCGATGGAGATCACGCCGACTACCGAGCTGCCATCCACCACCGGCAGGTGTCGGATGCGATGCTCGGTGACCAGTTGCAGGCACCGTTCCACCGCCTCCCCCGGCGCCACCGTCACCAACTGCGAGGTCATGATGTCGGCGACCGGCGTATCGCGCGAGGAGCGTTCACGCAGCACGATCTTGCGCGCGTAATCACGCTCGGAAAGGATGCCGGCCAATCGTGGGCCTTCCATCACCAGCACCGCGCCGATGCCCTTCTCGGCCATCATCCGGATCGCGTCGATCACCGCCGCATCCGGAGGCACCGCGTGTACTTCAGGAGACTTGCCGTCCAACAGCTGCCGAACCGTGGTCATCCGCCTGCCCTCCCGGGGTGGGTTGGACCGAGTCTGCCACGCCCGGCGCGATGCAGGTGTCAACCAGGTACAGCGGCCGCTGCTTGGATTCCTCGTACAACCGTCCCAGGTACTCGCCGATCAACCCCAGTGCGATCAGCTGGACACCACCAAGGAACAGGATGACCGCCATCATCGTCGGCCAGCCTGCGACGCGATCCCCATACAACGCGGCCTTCACCACCACGCCCAGAGCGAACAGGAAAGCGCCCGTCGCCGTGGCCAGCCCGAGGTAGGTCGCCGCGCGCAACGGCACCGTAGAAAAGCTGGTGATGCCTTCCAGCGCGAAATTCCACAGGCGCCACAGGCTGAATTTGCTGTCGCCCGCCACACGGGCATGGCGATGGTAGGGCACCGCAATGCGCCGATAACCGACCCAGCTGAAAAGCCCTTTCATGAACCGGTGGCGTTCGCGCAGCTCGCGCAGCGCCTGCAACGCACGCGGTGACAGCAGGCGGAAATCGCCGGTGTCGGCCGGGATGGGCGTTGGCGAAAGCTGGCCGATGACCCGGTAGAACATCCGCGCGGTGGCCCGCTTGGCCAGGCTTTCTCCGGCGCGTGCCAACCGTGTGCCGTACACGTTGTCGTAGCCTTCCCGCCAGCGTGCAATGAAGGCCGGGATCAGCTCCGGCGGATCCTGGCAATCGGCGTCCAGGATCATCGCCGCACCCTCGCGTACCTGGTCCAGACCTGCGGTCAGCGCGGACTCTTTGCCGAAGTTGCGCGATAACCGCATTGCCGACACCCTCGGATCGCTGCGTGCAAGGTCACCGATACACCGCCAGGTGCCATCGTCGCTGCCGTCATCCACGTACATCACCCGCCCTTCGACATCGGGCAGCGCCGCGAACACGGCCACCAGCCGCGCATGCAATTGCGGCAAGGACGACTCCTCGTTGTAGGCGGCGACGACGACGGTCAGGCGATCTGGGCTCATCGTCGGATTGTACTCAGTCGTCCTGCAGATACGCGCCGCCGCCCAGCTGGCGTGCCTGCCGCTGGATCCATGCGGCGCGCCGCTGCACGTACGGACCCGGGCGCGCGGCGTCATAGCGACGCGGAGACGGCAGTACGGCCGCCAGGCGCGCGCTTTCCGAGGCACTCAGCTGCGCGGCATCCTTGTTCCAGAACTGCCGTGCTGCGGCCTGCGCGCCATAGATGCCGTCGCCGAACTCGGCGATGTTCGCGTACATCTCAAGGATGCGCTGTTTCGGCCAGAAGGCTTCGATCAGCAGCGTGTACCAGGCCTCCAGTCCCTTGCGCACCCAGCTGCGTCCCTGCCAGAGAAACAGGTTCTTGGCGACCTGCTGGCTGATCGTGCTGGCGCCACGTACCCGGCCGCCCCGGGCATTGTGATCGCGCGCCTTCTCGATCGCCTGCAGGTCGAAACCACGATGCAGCGGAAACCGCTGGTCCTCGGCAGCTACCAGCGAAATCGGCAGACTGGGCGCCATCCGTTGCAGGTCGCGCCACTGGTAGTGCAGCCGATATCCGCGGTCGCCTGCCATCAGTGCCTCGCCGTAGCGCCACAGCATCACCGTGGATACCGGCGGGTCGATGAAGCGCAGCGCCAGCACCTGCAGCACGCTGAGCCCGGCCAGTACCACCGGCACCCAGAGCAACCAGCGCCAACGTCGCCGCTTCCCGGTACTGTCCGCCTTGAGGTCCTGCCCGCCTGCCCCCATCTGATGCTCCATCCCTTCGTCTACACGGCTGTCCGGCCATTATCCGGCAACCGGCCAACCGCGCACATACCGATGACCGATTCCAACGACTCGCTGTTCCGCTTCCTGCTGCCCGATGCCGGTGTTCGCGGCGTGCATGTCCGCCTGCAGGCGACGTGGCAGGAAATCCTGTCGCACGCACACTATCCGCCCACCGCGATGGAGATGCTGGGCGAAGCTCTGGCCGCCTCGGCGCTGTTCACCGGTCACACCAAGATCGATGGTCGCCTGTCGATCCAGCTGCGCAGCAGCAGCTCGCTGCGCACCTTGTTTGCCGAATGCACCGCTGCCGGCACGCTGCGGGGCATCGCCCGCGTGGAAGATGGACAGGACGCCCCACGCGTGCTCACCGGGCTGGGCGAGGACGCCGTGCTCGCCATCACCATCGAAAACCCGGGCCTGGACCCGCGCGAGCCGCAGCGCTACCAGAGCCTGGTCGGCCTGCACGCACCGAGCCTGGATGAGGCATTCGAAGACTATTTCCGCCAGTCCGAGCAGCTGCCCACGCGCCTGTTGCTGGCCGCCAGCCCCGAAGGTGCCGCCGGGTTGCTGCTGCAGAAGCTCCCGGGCGACGAAGGCGACGAAGAAGGCTGGCACCGCGTCAACGCCCTGTTCGACACGCTGGGCAAGGCCGAACTGCTGGAAACGCCCGCCGAGGCGCTGGTGATCCGGCTGTTCCATGAGGAAAACGCCGAGGCGATGGGCACCCGGCCGCTGCGGTTCGCCTGCTCGTGCTCGCGGGACCGGGTGGCGGCGATGCTGCATTCGCTGGGTGAGGAAGAGGCCAGGGCCGCCGCCGAACCTACCGGCGCAGTTGAGGTCCGTTGCGAATTCTGCGGACGGGAGTATCACTTTCCATTGACGGAATTCGAGATACTGTTTCACGGTGCCGATAGTGCCATCCCGGCGCCCGAGCGCCTGCAGTAGCAGGCCCTACCGGCAGCGAGTTCGTGTTCTGGGGAGGACGGCGACTTGTTAAAGAATCATAAACCGCCTACGCTCCAGTTCCCGGCTTCCCGGGAACTTGCTGCATTTCCGTCTGTCTGACAGGTCCCATGCGAAATCTTCTGCGTCTACCGCTGGCCCTCCTGATCGCCCTTGGCGCGGTCGCGGGTGCCCATGCGCAGGCCAAGGATACGCGGACCGTCCTTCCGGTATGGAACAAAGGCAGCGGCAAGGTGGAAGCCCTGCTCTACCTGGAACCGACCGGCGAACAGGTGGCCGGTGCACGCTGGCACTTCGGCCGCAGTTCGCTGGACGCGGCGTTCGGCCTGTCCTCGGGCGATTCGCTTGGCCTGCTCTGCAACAGCAGCCGTGGCACCAGCATCAGCGGGCTGGCCAGCCACTGCATGCTGGCCAGCCTGGGCGACGACGAAGACACGCTGTCGCGTCGCTTCAGCGGCACCGCCGCATTCAATACCTCCGGCGGGCGCGTCGGCCTGACCGCCGGCACAGGTCGCGATACGCTGCCGGCTTGGCTGGCCGGGCCCAACAAATCTCCGTCCCTGCGCGCCGAGCAGAATGACCTGACCGTCTTCGGCCAGAAGAACATCGGTCGGGAAGGATTTGTTTCCATCGGTGGCACCTACGCCAAGGCGCGCCTGGTTCCACTCGCCGATGCGTCACCGTCCATCGTGAATCGTTGGGACAGCAAGAGCCTCAGTCTGGGTGCCGGGTACGGCAATTTCAGCGGCAACATCATCGGACGTGTAGTCGATGTACCTGGACAGCCCGGAAAATGGGAAGGCCTGGGCCTGGGACTGACCTGGCGTACGCCCTGGTCCGGGCAGCTGACCGTAGGTGCCGAGAACGTCGTAAGCCGAGGCAAGAATCCATTCTCACCACGGAATGAGAGCAACGATGACGGCACCGTGCCTTACGTTCGCTACGAGCAGGATCTGTAACAAGCTGATTCAAATCAATTTTTTTTGACGAACGCCCCGCCTGCCGGGGCGTTTTCGTGTGCGGGCGTCGTCAGCGGCTTTGCCGAATTTCACCAAAATCACGCGATTCATTAACAAAGCTTTAATTTTACAAAAGACGGAAGTAGTATCGGGCTCAGCCCATCGAAACTTGGAAGCGCACTTCGCTTCCTTCGGGGGCCACACCACGTAGCTACCAAGATCCCTTGGAGAGAGAGCCCAATGAACCGCAACAGCAACAAACTGCGTGACGCTGTCGTCATCGCGCTGATCACCAGCGCTGCCGGCACCGGCACCGCCATTGCGCAGGAAGCGTCCGGCACCACCAACCTTGACCGCATCTCGGTGACGGGTTCGCGTATCCGCCAGGTCGACGTCGAAACCGCGCAGCCGGTGCTGACGATTTCCCGCCAGGACATCCAGAACCAGGGCTTCAGCTCGGTCGGCGACATCCTGCAGAACATCTCCGCCGCAGGTAGTCCGAACTTCAGCCGCGCCTCGCCGCTGACCTCCAACCAGGAGGCTGGTGGTCAGTACATCGACCTGCGCAATCTGGGCGCCCAGCGCACCCTGGTGCTGGTCAACGGCAAGCGTCTGGGCATCACGCCGGATGGTTACCAGGATATCTCTGTCATTCCCACCTCCATGGTCGAGCGCATCGACGTCCTGAAGGACGGCGCCTCTTCCATCTATGGTTCCGACGCCATGGCCGGCGTGATCAACATCATCACCCGCAGGAATTTCGACGGCGCTGAAGTCAACGTCTACAAGGGCCAGTACAGCCAGGGCGATGGCGAAAAGGAAACCTACGACTTCGTGATGGGCTTCTCGGGTGACCGTGGCTCGCTGACCGTGGGTGCGGAGTACCACAAGGAAGAAGGCGTCTGGGCAAAGGATCGTCCGTTCACTGCCGACACCTATCCGGTCTGGGATCCGGCCTCCTCGCTGACCCCGGTCGGCCAGTACGGCAACTACAACCGCAATGCTAACCAGTTCCAGCGTAATGCGGACGGCACCCTGCGCCTGAACGCCGCCGGCAACCCGGTGCGCCAGGCAGCGGCGTGGTCGGTCGCCAACCGTGGCAGCGATGCCATCGGCGCGGACGACTTCCATCCGCAGACGGCGGCCGACCAGAGTCGTTCGTCCGACCAGATGCACCTGCTGACCCCGCTGGAGCGTCGTTCGCTGTTTGTCAGCGGCAACTACGATGTCACCGACAACGTGCGCTTCAGCACTGATCTGTCCTACACCAAGCGCCAGTCGCAGCGTCAGATCGCCGGTTATCCGCTGCAGTCCTCGGCGTTCGGCGTACCGATGGCCGGCGCGGTCTACCAGACCAATCCGGATGGCAGCCGTACGCTGGTGAGCAACGGCAGCTACTTCAACCCGAATGGCAACCGTGACTTCTATTCGGCCGACGTCGCCGGCTATGTGGACGAAAACGGTGAGCCGCTCTTCGTCCAGACCAACGACGTCGACTTCCGTCGTCGTGGCTGGGAGGTCCCGCGTACCACCGATTCGACGCTGACAACCTGGCGCTTCACCGCGGCCTTGGAAGGCGCCTTCGAAATCGGCGACCGCTACTTCAACTGGGATGTCGGTTACCTGTACAACGAGAACGAGTCGTTGCTGGTCAACAACGGCAACTTCTACATTCCGGCTGTTGCAGCAGCGGTGGGTCCGTCGTTCATGAACGCACAGGGCCAGGTTGTCTGCGGCACGCAGGGTGTTGGTGGACGTCCCGACAACGTGATCGACGGCTGCGTGCCGTGGAATCCGTATGCGGGCTATGGCGCAGGCAGCGAACAGTACTCGCTGTCCGATCCGGACGTGCAGAACTACCTGTTCCGCGAAGAGCACGCGACTGGCAAGACCAGCACCCACAACTATTTCGCCAACCTGTCCGGCACCATCGTGCCGCTGCCGGCCGGCGACCTGGGCTTTGCGGTGGGCTACGAGTACCGCAAGGAAGACGGCGCATTCAACCCGGATGCGATCGCTCAGTCGGGTGACTCCACCAATCTTGCCTCCGGTCCGACCAAGGGTTCGTACTCGGTCGACGAGTTCTACCTGGAACTCAACGTGCCGATTCTGGCGGACCTGCCGTTTGCCAAGGAACTGACGCTGGACGTGGCGACCCGCTACTCCGACTTCAGCAGCTTCGGCGATACCACCAACAACAAGTTCGGCCTGAAGTGGCGTCCGATCGACGACCTGCTGATCCGCGGCACCTATGCTGAAGGCTTCCGCGCTCCGACCATCGGTGATCTCTACGGCGGCACGTCGCAGACCTTCCCGACCAACTTCGTCGATCCGTGCGACAGCGTCTATGGTGACGTTGGCGGAAGCGCACGTTGCGTCCAGGATGTCGGTGCCGGCTATCGCCAGTTGTCGCAGGGCTTCGTTCCCACGACTGGACGCGCTGCACAGAGCCCGGTCCCGTTCACCTCCGGCTCGAATCCGCTGCTGACTCCGGAAATGTCCGAGTCCAAGACCATCGGTTTTGTGTACAGCCCGAGCTATGTCAGCGGCCTGACCGTTGGTGTCGACTGGTGGAGCATCCGCATCGACAACACCATCGTCAGCGACAGCCCGAACCTGATCATGGAAGACTGCTACGTCCGCCTGATCGAGTCGCGCTGCGCCATGTTCAGCCGTGACCCGAACAACGGCAACATCGTTGGCACGCTGAATTACGGCAACCGCAACGCGGGTTACACCGAAACGGAAGGCTTCGATTTCGATATCGGCTACATCCGTGACACCGACTGGGGCCGTTTCTCGCTCAAGTCGGCCACCACGTATGTCGGCAAGTACGAAGAGAAGTCCACCGATGACGAAGATGCAGTGCCGTCGCAGGTCAACGGCTTCGGTGCCTCCTTCCGGGTGCGCTCGAACCTGGGCCTGGGCTGGAGCCTGAACGACTGGTCGGTCAACTGGAACCTGCGCTACTACTCCGGCACCAAGGAAAGCTGCCGCTTCACCACGCGCTGCACCCTGCCGGACTACAGCGCTCCTGACACTCTGGGCGTCATCTCGCCGCAGACGGAACTGGGTGCAGTGACGTTCCACGACGTCCAGGTGTCCTACGCTGCACCGTGGAATGCGAACATCTCGGTCGGTGCGAACAACGTGTTCAACAAGATCGGCCCGATGATGACCTCGCAGCCGAGCTCGAACTTCTCGTACTACGGCGGCTATGACATCGGTCGCTTCCTGTATCTGAAGTACAACCAGAAGTTCTGATCGATCCATTGATCAGTAACACCTGAAGCAACGGCCCCGAAAGGGGCCGTTGTCTTTTCCGCGATCGGTGCCGGACGCGGCACTGGCGGCCGGCAACAAAAAAGGCCGCGACATCCTCGCGGCCTTGCTGCCTGCAGCGTGGCGTACCCGGGAACTCAGCCCGGGATCAGCGTCTCGATCACGTGTTCCACGTAGGCTTCGAATTCCTCGCGCGCCTGCTTCGGCTGCTGCAGCTGCAGGGACAGCTGCAGGAAACCGACATAGGCCGCATAGGCCAGTCGTGCGCGGTGGCGCGCGTCCGTGGACGCCAGCCCCGACTGGCGGAACGAGGCGATCAGGTAATCCATGCGGCGCTGCGAGACGCGATCGATCACCGGCCGCACCATCGGGTGATCCAGCGCCTTCAGCAGTTCACTGTAGATGATGTGCGGCTGCACCTCGTGCGCCACCACCTGAAACAACTGCCGCAGCCGGACGCGCGGGTCCGGCACTTCTTCCAGGCTGCCGAATACCTGCTCCTGCTCGAACAGTTCCCAGCGCTCCAGCGCCGCCTGCAGCAACGCATCGCGCGAAGGGAAATGCCAATAGAAGCTGCCCTTGGTCACGCCCAGACGCCGCGCCAATGGCTCCACCGCCACCGCGCTGACGCCCTGCTCAGCGATGAGATCGAGGGCCGCCTGGGCCCAGTCTTCCGCACTCAGGCGGCTGTTGCGGCCAGCGCGGGTGTCGCTGGCGGGATTTTCGGGTTCGCTCATCGGTTGATTTAACCATACGGCGCAGTTCGTTGCAGTATGCGTATGCAAAAGCACGCCGGATACCTCGCTGGCCGTTGCGCGCTGCGACGCACCATACCGTGCAGTATTGACATCTGGCAGGGGCAATCCATACTAACGAGTATGGTCAATCCGCCCCCCTGCCCCGTCCTTGAAGACCTGCGCATCGATACCGCGCACGGCATCACGCTGGCCGCCTCTTCTACCAGTGGTCCCCGGGGCCCGGTACTGTTCGCCCATGGTTTTGGCCAGACGCGTCGCGCTTGGGCATCCAGCGCATTGGCATTCGCCGCGCACGGCCTGCAGACACTTGCCTATGACGCTCGCGGCCATGGCGATTCCGACTGGAATCCGACGCAACTGGGTTACCACGGCGACCAGTTCGTCGATGACCTGATCGTCATCGCCGGCGAACAGCCACGCCCGCCCGTGCTGGTGGCCGCATCCATGGGTGGGCTGTTCGGGCTGCTGGCCGAATCGCGCTGGCCAGGGCTGTTCTCGGCCATGGTGCTTGTGGACATCACCCCGCGCTGGGAGACCGCCGGCGTGGAGCGCATCCTGGGCTTCATGACCGCTCATCCGGAAGGGTTCGCTTCGCTGTCCGACGCCGCCGACGTGATCTCGGCCTACCTGCCGCATCGTCCACGCAAATCCGAGGATTCGCTGCGCGCACTGCTGCGCGAGGACGGCCATGGTCGTTGGCGCTGGCACTGGGATCCGCGTCTGGTGGCCGAACTGGCGCGCGACGGCGAACAACACCAGGACGTGCTGGCCCATGCTGCCAGGCAGGTGAAGTGTCCGCTGCTGCTGGTCAGCGGTGGCCGCAGTGACCTGGTCACGCCGCAGACCATCGCTGATTTCCTCTCCCTGGCGCCGCACGCGCAGCATGTGCAGCTGCCGCAGGCCACGCACATGCTGGCCGGCGACGACAACGACGCCTTTACCGCTACTGTGTTGCACTATCTGGACGTGTTGCCACCGGCCTTCGCCGCGCCATCGTCCACCCCTACCGAGCACGTCACCGGAGCACGCTCATGAGCATGGTTCTTCCTTTCCTCGCCCTGCTGCTTGCAGGTGCGTTCGCGGCCTATCACCGCATGCGGTTGATCACCTGGACCCTCATCAGCCTGGCCTTGCTGGCCGTCTGCTGGTTCGTGCCCTACGTCAACCAGACCGCGACGCTGGTGGCTGTCGCCCTGCTGGCCGTCATCGCCGTCCCGTTGTTGCTGCCCTTCGTCCGCAAGCCGCTGCTGACCGCGCCGATGATGAAGGTCTTCCGCAAGGTGCTGCCGCCACTCTCGCAGACCGAACGCATCGCGTTGGAAACCGGTTCGGTTGGCTTCGAAGGCGAGCTGTTCACCGGCGACCCGGACTGGAACATCCTGCTCAACTACCCGAAGCCACAGCTCAGTGCCGAAGAACAGGCCTTCCTGGATGGCCCGGTCGAAGAACTGTGCACGATGGTCAACGACTGGGAAATCACCCACGTCCATGCCGATCTGCCGCCGGAACTGTGGGCCTTCATCAAGAAGAACAAGTTCTTCGGCATGATCATCCCGAAGGAATACGGTGGTCTCGGCTTCAGCGCGCTGGCGCATCACAAGGTGATCCAGAAGCTGGCCTCGGTGTCGTCGGTGGTCAGTTCGACCGTCGGCGTGCCCAATTCGCTGGGCCCGGGCGAACTGCTTGTGCATTACGGCACCCAGGAGCAGAAGGACCAGTACCTTCCGCGCCTTGCCGACGGCCGTGAAGTTCCCTGTTTCGGCCTGACCGGTCCGTTCGCCGGCTCCGATGCCACCTCCATTCCCGATTACGGCATCGTCTGCCACGGCGAGTGGAACGGCGAGCAGGTGCTTGGCGTCAGGCTGACCTTCGACAAGCGCTACATAACGCTGGCACCGGTTGCCACCCTGATCGGCATGGCATTCCGCATGTACGATCCGGATGGCCTGATCGGCGAAACCCGCGACATCGGCATCACCCTGGGCCTGCTGCCGCGCGATACCGCCGGCGTGGAGATCGGACGCCGTCACTTCCCGCTGAATTCGCCGTTCCAGAATGGCCCCATCAAGGGCAAGGACGTGTTCATTCCGCTGACCCAGCTGATCGGTGGCGCGGCGATGGCCGGCAAGGGCTGGAACATGCTCAACGAGTGCCTGGCCGTCGGTCGTTCCATCACCCTACCCTCCACTGCCAGCGGCGGTGCCAAGGCCGGTGCAGCCGTCACCGGTGCCTATGCGCGCATCCGCAAGCAGTTCGGCCTCTCGGTCGGACGTTTCGAAGGCGTGGAAGAAGCCCTGGCCCGCATCGGCGGCAAGGCCTACAAGATCAGCGCGCTGTCGCAGGCGACGGCCGCAGCGGTGGATCGTGGCGACGTGCCTTCGGTGCCCTCGGCGATCGCCAAGTACCACTGCACCAGCATGAGCCGCGAAGTGATTTCCGACGTCATGGATGTCATCGGCGGCAAGGGCATCATCCTGGGCCCGCGCAACTTCGCCGGCCGCAGCTGGCAGGCAGCGCCCATCGCCATCACGGTGGAAGGCGCGAACATCATGACGCGCAGCCTGCTGATCTTCGGACAGGGCGCCATCCTGTGCCACCCGTGGGTGATGAAGGAAATGAAGGCCGCGCAGGATCCGGACCGCAGGGCCGGCCTGGAGGACTTCGATCACAGCCTGTTCGGCCATATCCGCTACGGAATTTCCAACGCCGTACGTTCGTTCTGGTTCGGCCTGACCGGTGCGCGCTTCGGCGCCGCTCCGGGCGATGACTACACCCGCCGCTATTTCCGCAAGCTGGACCGCTATTCGGCCAATCTGGCGCTGATGGCCGACATCTCGATGATGACGCTCGGCGGCAAGCTGAAGTTCAAGGAATCGCTGTCCGGCCGCCTGGGCGACGTGCTGAGCCATGTCTACATGACCAGCGCCATGCTCAAGCGCTACCACGATGAAGGCGCGCCGCAGGCCGACCAGCCGCTGCTGGCGTGGGCGTTCCACGACAGCGTGCACAAGATCGAGGAATCGCTGTCGGCCGCCCTGCGCAACTTCCCGATCCGTCCGATCGGCTGGCTGATGTGGGCGCTGATCTTCCCGCTGGGCCGCCGTGCGGAAGCCCCGGGAGATCGCCTGAGCCGTCGCGTCGCCGCCCTGCTGATGGCGCCGAACGAAGCCCGCGACCGCCTCGCCCACGGGGTATTCCTGACCCCGTGCGAAAACAACCCCGGTGGCCGCATCAACAGCTACCTGGCCAAGGCCATCATGGCCGAGCCGGTGGAGCGCAAGTTCCTGAAGGCGCTCAAGAGCAAGGGCATCGAAGCGCTGGATTACAACAGGCAACTGGATGAAGCTGTCGCCGAAGGGGTGCTGACCCAGGACGAACGGACGTTGCTGGAAGAGCTGCGTGCGATCACCCTGGAAGCCATCACGGTGGACGATTTCGATACCGGCGAACTGCGTTCGGCGGGCTACCGCGACGCGGCCATACCGAAGCCATCGGGTGCGCAGCAGGCGGCCTGATCCGGCCACGAACGGTGTTTACCCAGACGGCGGGCTTCGGCTCGCCGTCTGCATTTCGGGCCCCATAGCGGAAGAGCTGCCCGGCCATCCACGCAACGTCGCATTGCGTAGCCGCCGGCGCTGTCCGGCGCCGGAATCCTAGTTCAGCGCACGCAGTACCAGTGCCAGGATCGCCGGCAGCGCCTGCACCGCAAAGATGCGCCGGTTCACGGTCAACGCGCCGTACACGCCTGCCACCACCACGCAGGCCAGCGAGAAGGTCACCAGCACCGGCTGCGCAATCGCCAGCCCGACCACGATGCCTGCGGCCAGGAAGCCGTTGTAAAGCCCCTGGTTGGCCGCCAGCACCCGGGTGATCCCGGCTTTCTCCGGGGTGTTGCGGAATGTCTTCAGGCCCAGCGGGCGCGTCCACAGGAACATTTCCAGCACCAGGAAATACACGTGCAGTGCAGCGACGAGCAGGGTCAGTACAAGCGCGATTGCAGCCATCGAGACAACTCCGGCAGGGGAAAACCGATCCATGATCGGCTGGATTCCAGTGGGTGATTCCAGGCCATGATCCGCCATTTTTCCGTCCCGCGGATCAATCACGGCAGGCCTCCGGCATCGCCGGGCATCCCCCGGACTACGCATGGCTCAACGGTCGCGCGGCAGCTTTTTCTCTTCGCGCAGTACGCCCAGCGCCGCCAGGGCCATCACCACTGCCACGCCGACGCCGCCGACGAACACCACGTGCGACCCCAGCAGGGAGAGCCCCTTGTGCAGCCAGGCGAAGCTCAGGTCCGCACCGCGGTACACCACCGTGTCGATGGCTGCGCCGGCCTTGTAGCGCCACTGGCGGTCCACACGGGTATAGATGGTTTCCCGTGCCGGCTTGAACAACGAGAACTCGCTGGCGCGCGTGACTATCTGGACCGCCGCCACCAGCAGTGGCAGCGGCGAAGCAGCCAGCACCGAGAAGCCGACGATGATCGCGAACGCGGGGATCAACAACGCCGGGGCGATGCCGTGGTGGGTCAGCAGGCGCCGGGTCAGCGCCAGCTGCACCAGCAGGGTCAGGGCGTTGACGGCCAGGTCGATATGCGAATAGAACGCCGTGCGTGCCTCCGGATCCGGATAGGCGACGCGCACGATGGCCGCCTGCTGGTTGTACAGCAGCGTCCCCACGCCGACGCCGAACACCACCAGCAGCGCCAGCCAGCGCAGCAGCGGTTCGCGCACGATCAGCTTCAGGCCGTCCAGCACACTCCCACCCATCGGCTGTTCGCCGGACACCAGCGCCTGTTCGCGCTCGCGCTGCACGGCCCAGTGCCGCAGCCGCCAGATGCACAGCAGGCAGACGCACAGGAAGCCGGCCGACACCAGCATCAGGTTGGCGATGCCGACCCGCTGCACCAGCGCTCCGGTGATGATCGGGCCCAGGAAGGCGCCAAGGGTTCCCGCCGCGCCGATATAGCCGTAATACGCCCGCGCCTGCGCGTTGGAGAACACGTCGGCCATGAAGCTCCAGAACACCGCGACCGCGAACAGGTTGAACACGGTGATCCAGAAGAAGAACGCCATGCCACGGCCGGGTACGTTGCTGTCGAACAACACGTGGAAGCCGAGCAGCGTGGCGATGAAGAAGCCGTACACCACCGGCATGAACACCCGTCGCGGATGCCGGCTGACCAGCCAGCCATACAGCGGCTGCAGCACCAGCATGATCAGGAAGACACAGGTGAACAGGAACTGCAGCACGAAGTCCTGCAGCGCGATCCCGTGAGCGCTGAACCAGCCGATCAACGCAGGTGGGAACACGTCCTGCATGTCCGAAGAGGCCGCCATCGCCTCGCGGACCGGGCGCAGCACGTAATACCCGCTGAGCAGGCAGAAGAAATACAGGAACGACCACCACAACGCTGGCGACTCACGCAGCGCGTGCAGCAGCCGCCGCAGCGGATCGGGCGTCGCCGGCACGTTCATGCGTCGCCCGGCACGCGCGTGAGGCGGCTGGAGGAAGGCATCGGCGACTCCGGGTGCGGGGAAGCGCGTACGTTATCCAATGCACTGCAACATCGCCAGCGTCAGGGCGTCAATGGACGGAACACCGCGCGTCGGCTAGCTTTCCGGGGGCTCCAGCGTGGCTGGAAAGCAAAGAAAAAGATCATCTTTTTCAACAGGATGCGCATTCATCTTCGCTTTGTTTGTGTAACAAGGAAAAGCGGGATTAGAATCGAACGCAGCAGTCGCGCTCGGGTCCCCATCGATGAAGAACAACAGCAGGCGCCGTCCATTCCGCACGGCAGCCACCGGAATGCTGGGCATGCTCATGCCCCTGGCCATGTCCACCACGGCGCAGACGCCGGCCCTGGGGCCGATGCCCGCCAACATCGAACCGGCCACGCCCGCGCCGGTGCATACCCAGCCGGCGGCCTACCGCACCGGCCTGGCCGCGAACGTACAGGCACCCGCTCCGGGCTTCAACGTCGAGCATATCGAGGCGATGGCGCGCCAGCTCACCTACGGCGAGCGCGTGCCAGGCATGGCGGTAGCCATCGTGCAGGGCGGGCGCGTGCTCAGTGCACGCGGCTACGGTGTCACCGACATCAGCAATCCGCTGCCGGTCGATTCGCACACTGTGTTCCGGCTGGCTTCGCTGTCCAAGGCGTTCGCCGGCACCATGGCCGGCCTGCTGGTCAACGACGGCACGCTGCGCTGGGACAGCAAGGTCACCGACTACGTGCCCGGTTTCCAGCTGTCCTCGCCCGAAGCCACCGAACGCCTGAACGTTGCCGACCTGCTCAGCCATCGCGTCGGGCTGCCGTACAACGCCTACGACCGCGACGTGGAAGCAAACGCCGAGTACTACACGCTCACCCACAAGCTGGCGTCCACGCCGCTGAAGTGCCTGCCCGGCGACTGCTACGCCTACCAGAACGTGGCCTACAGCCTGATCGGAGACGTGGTGTACGCGGCATCGGGGAGTTTCTACGAGCAGGCCGTCGAACGTCGCCTGTTCAAGCCGCTGGGCATGGACGATGCCAGCCTCGGACTGGCAGGCATTCAGGCAAGTTCGCGCTGGGCGCGTCCCCACGTGCGCAGCCGCAACGGCTGGGTATCGCTGACACCCAAGCCCACCTATTACCGCCTGGCGCCTGCCGCCGGAGTAAATGCCAGCGCCAGCGACATGGCGCAGTGGCTGCTGGCACAGACGGGCCATCGCCCCGATGTACTGCCCGCGCCGCTGCTTGCCACGCTGCATTCCACCCTGGTGAACACGCCGGGGGAAATGCGTTCGGGCTGGCGCCGCGAGCGGCTGCGGTCGGCGGGCTATGCACTGGGCTGGCGTAATTTCGATTATGCCGGGCATGAAGTGGTGTTCCATGCCGGTGCCGTGCAGGGTTACCGCGGGCTGGTCGCGCTGGTACCCGAACGCGATCTCGGCATCGCCATCCTGTGGAACGGCGAAAGCAGCCTGCCCAGCGGCCTGCTGCCAACGGTGCTTGATTCAGCGATTGGCCTGCCCGCGCAGCGCTGGCTGGATGTCGATACCGATTTCGGCAGCGACAGCCTGATGGCGGAAGGTGTGCCGACGCAGGAAAAGCGCAAGGGTGCATCCTCCAGCCGTGCCACGGCATCACCGCGCTGACATCAACGGCACGTCCGTTCAAGGAAGGCGACCTGCGGGTCGCCTTTTTCATGCCCCTTCACCAGCACCCCGCAGCCTCCCCAGCACATAAAAAAACCCCTTCTCCGCTGGGCTGACGGAGAAGGGGTCGCAGGTACGGCTATCGGGAGATGCTTAGATCAGCGGTGCCGGGGTTGCCGGCAATGCTACCGGTGCAGCCTTCTTGCGGCGCGCTGCCGGCTTGCTTGCGGTCTTCTTCGCGGCCGGCTTGCGAGTGGCTTTCTTCGCGGTTGCCTTCTTTGCCGTCGCCTTCTTCACCGCCTTCTTCGGGGCGGCCTTGCGGGCGGTGGTCTTCTTGGCAGCCTTCTTCACCGCCTTCTTGGCGACTTTCCGGGTGGCCGACTTCTTGGTTGCGGCCTTCCTGGTCGCTGCCTTCTTTGCGGGCTTGCGCGCGACCTTCTTGGCCGCCTTGCGGGCCGTGGTCTTCTTGGCAGCCTTCTTCACCGCCTTCTTGGCGGTTGCCTTCTTGGCGGCCTTCTTCGCGGTCTTCTTCACTGCCTTCTTGGCGGTGGCCTTGCGGGCGGTGGTCTTCTTGGCGGCCTTCTTCACTGCCTTCTTGGCGGTTGCCTTCTTGGCGACCTTCTTTACGACCTTCTTGGCAGCAGTTTTCTTGGCTGCCTTCTTGACCGCCTTCTTGGCGGCGGGCTTCTTCTTCGCAGTTGCCATGGGATGGCTCCTCGTCAGTGATGGAGAGTTGAAACGCCCAGGTGAATCGAACCCGCCGATGCTGCTGGCGGGGACCGCCGACGTGTTGTTCGCGCCGTGACGGATGCAACGGAACACGCTTCGATCGGCGAAGCCTGCATCGTTGCGAAACGGATCGTGTGTTTTGCCAGGGGAGGCTGCGCCGGCTGCACCGTCTGTCGACGTGCAGTGGATGTCGGGAGCTTGCTTCGCGTCTGGCGGTTGATCGGATGCACTCGGTTTGGCAGTAAAGGTCTGCTGGGCGAAACCTAATCACGGTTTTTTTTGCTGTCAACAACCCCCCGCCAAAAAATTCACATGGCGGCTGGGTAAACGACCTTTCCGACAACCCGCATGCACCCTGCCGCAGTCCGCATCCGTGCACGTCGACACACGATGGGATGCGCTCACTGCGATGAAGCGGATGCAGGAAACGGCTTTAAACAAGCACTTTCTTCATGCATGCAAAAACGTCGCACGCATGTGTCGCCGCGCCGATGCCCTGAGCACGACGGCTGGAAAGCCTCGCACAACGCTGCAACAACCGCGTATTTTTTTTTCACGCCGATGACGCGTCCGCGCATGGCGCAAACGCGGTTTTGCGCAAAAAAAATCCCGCTGCGACGCATTGCCGGCACGTCCGCCGACGGGTTGCCGCAACCATCGCGCGCATGTCATCCGCTTCTTTCGGTACCGGCATCCGCCGTGCCTGTGACCATGCCGCGCGTGGTGCACGGACAAAAAAAGACCGCCCCGGAAGGCGGTCTTCGAGCTCCGTTCGCAACGGCGATCAGTGTTCGTCGTCTTCCAGGACCTCGGCATAGGCATCCGGTCCCAGCAGATCATTGAGCTCACTGGTCTCCACGCCTTCCAGCACGAACAGCCAGCCCTCTCCGTATGCATCTTCGTTGATGGTTTCCGGCTTGTCCGACAGCGCCGAATTCACTTCGACGACCGTGCCGCTGACCGGGCTGTAGACATCCGATGCGGCCTTGACCGACTCGACCACGGCAATCGCTTCGCCGGCCTTCGCGGCGTCGCCAACTCCGGGCAGCTCGACATAGACCAGGTCGCCCAGCAGGCCCTGGGCATGATCGGAAATACCCACGGTGACGCGACCGCCGCCTTCGACGCGCGCCCATTCGTGGGACTTGAGGAACTTGAGGTCGCCGGGGATCTCGCTCATGACACTGCTCCAGGATTACAAGGGTGGAAAACGCGGCTAGTGTAACCAACCGGCAGGCCCTGCTGGCAGGCCCACGCCGACAGAATCGACTCATTCGGCGGCAAGCACGCCCGGCTGGGCCTGGCCCTCGCGGACGAACGGGAACTTCACCACGCGCAACGGCACCTGGCGTCCACGGATGTCGACGCTGACCTCGCCGATGTCCCCGGCCGGCACACGCGCGAATGCGATGCCCTTGGCCAGGGTGGGCGAGAACGTGCCGGACAGGATTTCGCCCTGGCCGCTGGCCGTGGTGACGACCTGGCCGTGCCGCAGCACGCCCTTCTCATCCATCACCAGACCGATCATCTGGCGGGCGTCACCCGCCGCCTTCTGTGCCTCCAGCACGTCGCGGCCGATGAAGTCACGGCCTTCGTCCAGCGACACGGTCCAGGCCAGTGCGGCCTCGTAGGGCGTGATCGCTTCATCCATGTCCTGCCCGTACAGGTTCATGCCTGCTTCCAGGCGCAGGGTGTCGCGCGCACCCAGCCCAGCCGGCTTGACGCCGGCCTGCAACAGACGGTTCCAGAACGCGACCACCGCATCCTGCGGCAGCAGGATCTCGAAACCATCCTCGCCGGTATAGCCGGTGCGCGCCACGAACAAGGTTTCCCCTTCGCTGGAGCGCACCTCGGTCGCCGCGAAGCGGCCGAGCCTGCCGAGTACATCACGCCCGGCGTCGTCCACCAGGCCGATCACCGCGTCGCGCGCCTGCGGGCCCTGCACGGCGAGGATGGCCAGGTCGGGACGCTGCTCCACCGTCACACCGAACGGCTGTGCCTGTTCAACCAGCCAGGCCAGGTCCTTTTCACGCGTGGATGCGTTCACCACCATGCGGAAGAAATCGTCAGCCAGGAAATAGACGATCAGATCGTCGATGACTCCGCCGCGCGCGTTGAGCATGCAGGAATACAGCGCCTTGCCCGGCGCCTTCAGCTTGTCCACCGAGTTCGCGAGCAGGCGGCGCAGGAACGGCTTGACCTGTTCCCCACGAAGATCGACCACGGTCATGTGGCTGACGTCGAACACGCCGGCCTGGCCGCGCACCAGGTGGTGCTCGTCGAGCTGCGAGCCGTAGTGGATGGGCATGTCCCAACCTCCGAAGTCGACCATCTTGGCGCCGAGGGCGCGGTGGGTATCGTTGAGCAGCGTCTTCTGGGTCATGACCGGTCCGGAAACAGGGAAACGAAGCCTGCATTATCCCAGATAGACCGGCAGCGCTGTGCGCTGCATTGCCGCAGCGACGGCACAGCCGGCACCTGCACGGCAGAGCCGACCCATGGCCGGCTGCTTTCGATGGACACATCGGGGGAAAAAGGCAGCCGATCATGGGTCGGCTCTGCCCTTATGCCACGCCGCCCGGATCAGGCCGCTTCCACCTGCAGCACTGCGCCCTGCACGGCCACCACGCGCACACGCGTACCGGCGGGGAGATCCACCCCCGTCACCTGCCACCACGCATCATCGATGCTCAGCCGGCCCTGGCCCGCCACGATGCCCTGCTGCAGCACCGTTACCCGGCCCACCAGTTGTGCGGTGCGCTGGTTCAACAACGGCGCATCGCTGGTCCGCGCGCGCGCCCTGCCCCAACGGCGATAGCACTGGATCGCCACCACGCTGAACACCACGAACGCCACCACCTGCCACAGCAACGGGACATCTGCCACGAACGCAACGATCAGGAACACCACCGCAGCGCCGATCCCGATCCACAGCATGAAGGCGCCGGGCGCCAGCGCCTCGGCAGCAAACAGGAGCAGCGCCAGCGCGCCCCATCCCACCACTTCCCAGCGCATGTCAGTCTCCAAAGCGCGGCGGCACCGCGCGCACGGGCTTGTCGTCCTGCTTGGCAAACGCGTTCCTGGCCAGTTCGGCGACACCGGCGATCGAGCCGATGACTCCGCTGGCCTCCATCGGCATCAGCACCAGCTTCTGGTTCGGCGACGTCGCCAGTTCCTTGAAGGCTTCGACATACTTCTGCGCCACGAAGTAATTGATGGCCTGGACGTCACCTTCGGCGATCGCCGCGGACACCATCTGCGTCGCCTTGGCTTCCGCCTCGGCAAGGCGCTCGCGCGCTTCGGCATCGCGGAACGCGGCTTCGCGACGACCTTCCGCTTCCAGCACGGTCGCCTGCTTCTCGCCATCGGCGCGCAGGATTTCCGATTGCCGGGCGCCTTCGGCTTCGAGGATCTGCGCACGCTTCTCGCGTTCGGCCTTCATCTGCCGGGCCATCGCATCGAGCAGGTCGCGCGGCGGCTGGATGTCGCGGATCTCGATGCGGTTGACCTTCAGCCCCCACGGATTGGTGGCCTGGTCGACCACGCTGAGCAGCTGCGCGTTGATGACCTCACGCTGGCTGAGCGATTCATCCAGGTCCATCGAACCGATCACGGTGCGGATGTTCGTCAGCACCAGGGCGATCATCGCCACTTCCAGATTCGCGACCTCGTAGGCGGCCTTGGCGGCATCAAGTACCTGGAAGAACACCACACCGTCCACGCGCACGGCGGCGTTGTCCTTGGTGATCACCTCCTGGCTGGGTACGTCCAGCACCTGTTCCATCATGTTTACCTTGCGCCCCACCCCGTACACGATGGGAATCAGGAAGTGCAGGCCCGGGGTCATGGTGTGGGTGTAACGACCGAACCGTTCCACGGTCCATTCGTAACCCTGCGGCACCATCCGCACCGCCTTGAACAGGATGACCACGGCCACGAAGGCCAGCACCACGGTGAAGAACATCGTCGGGAACATCGTGCTTTCCTTGTTGGGAGACGTCCAGACCGCAGCATAGCGCGTGAACGCGCGGTGCATGCGTTGCAGCCCGCACAGCCGCCCGGGCAGTTCTGCCCTTGGCGTTACCTCGGCTCAGGCGGCGCGCGGGCCGAACATGATCACCATCATGCCGGCCAGGCAGAGCCCTACGCCGACCAGGTCCCAGCGACTGGGCCGGACGCCGTCCACCAGCCACAGCCACATCAGCGCGGTACCGATGTAGACACCGCCGTAAGCTGCGTACACGCGCCCGCTGGCGGTGGGATGCAGGGTGAGCAGCCAGGCGAACACGGCCAGGCTGGCTGCGGCCGGCAGCAGCAGCCAGGCACTGCCGTCCCTGCGCAGCCACAGCCAAGGCAGGTAGCATCCAACGATTTCCGCCAACGCGGTCACCAGGAACAGCGCGAAGGTCTTCATGCGCCTGCTTCGCTCGCCTTTGCCTGCTGCCAGAGCGCTTCCTGTACTTCCAGGTCCAGCCCGGACAGCACCTGGCCGGCACCCGCCGCCTGCGCCTCCATGCTGCGGAAACGCCGCTCGAACTTCTGGTTCGCCCCACGCATCGCCGCGCCGACGTCCACGCCGGCATGCCGCGCCAGGTTGGCGCAGACGAACAGCAGGTCGCCAAGCTCTTCCTGCAGCCGTGCCGTGTTGCCGGCGACGTCGCCGCGCTCGAACTCTTCCCGCAGTTCCTGCAGTTCTTCGGCCGCCTTGTCCAGCACCGGCAACGGCCCGGGCCAATCGAAGCCGACCCTGGCCGCACGCGACTGCAGCTTCACCGCCCGTTGCCACTCCGGCAGCCCGCGCGAGATGCCCGCCAATGCGGAATCGTCCGTTTCACCCTTGGCCACGCGCTCTGCGCGCTTGATGGTCTCCCAGTTGCGCATCACCCCGTCCGCATCGTCCACGTCGATCTGCGCGAACACATGCGGATGGCGACGCACCATCTTGTCGTTGATCGCACGGGCAACGTCGGCAAAGGCGAACGCACCCTGCTCTTCGGCCATGCGCGCATGGAACACCACCTGCAGCAGCAGGTCGCCCAGCTCGTCGCACAGATCATCCAGGTCGCCGCGATCGATCGCGTCGGCCACCTCGTACGCTTCCTCGATGGTGTAGGGCGCGATGGTGGAAAAGTCCTGCTCCAGGTCCCATGGGCAGCCCTCGTGCGGATCGCGCAGGCGCGCCATGATCGCCAGCAGCCTGCCCAGTTCGGTCACCGCGTCGGTCGTGCTCATCGCCGTTCCTCGTTTTCGTGGGTGATCCAGTCACGCCATGGCAGGCTGGGGTCGCCCAGGGCCATGAAATCGCCGTTGAGCAGGCTTTCGCGCCGGTTGTACCGGAAGGGCTTTCCGCTTGCGGCGGACACTACGATGCCGCCGGCGGCATGCAGCACGCACTGGCCGGCTGCGGTGTCCCATTCGCTGGTGGGACCCAGCCGCGGATAAACGTCCAGATCGCCTTCGGCGATGCGGCAGAACTTCAACGAGGAACCCTGTGCCACGGTCTCGATGTCGCCCATCCGCTGCAGCAGCGCCTCCGTCCGCGGCGAACGATGCGAGCGACTGGCAGCCACCCGCAGCGGCGCCTGTGCCGGGACACGCGTATGCAGTACGGTGTCGTGCAGCCCCTGCCGACGGAACGCCTGTTCGCCACGCATGGCATGCCAGACCACTCCCGTCACCGGCGCAAGCACCACCCCGAAGGTCGCAGCGCCCTGATAGATGAGGGCGATATTGACGCTGAACTCGCCATTGCGCTTGATGAATTCGCGGGTGCCATCCAAGGGGTCCACCAGCCAGTACGCGCCCCAGTGCCGCCGCGTTTCCCAGTCCACCATGGCGGACTCCTCGGACAGGATCGGCAGGTCCGGGGTCAGGCGCGATAGTCCGTTGACGATCAACTGGTTGGCGGCCAGGTCGGCGGCGGTCACGGGACTGTCATCGTCCTTCAGCACCACGTCGAAGCCCGACGCGTAGACCTGCATGATGGCGGCGGCGGCGTCCTGGGCGATGGCGATGACGGTTTCGCGCAGGTCGCTGGTGATGCGGACGTGGGTCATCGCGGCCGGGACCGGCGAATGCAGCGTTTTCCCGATCTGCCCATCAGGTGCCCCGTTCCAGCCATTGCCGCGCTATGAACAGCGCGGCCAGCGAACGGCCCTCCGAAAAATCCTCGCGCAGCATCAGCTGGTCCAGCTCGGCAAGTTTCCAGGGCACCACTTCCAGCTCTTCGGGCTCGTCACCGGGCAGCCGCTGCGGATAGAGATCGCGCGCCACCACCAGCCAGGACTGATGGCTCATGTAGGTCGGCGCCAGCGTCATCGCCCTCAGCACGTCCACGCGGCGAGCGCCGTAACCCGCTTCTTCCTTCAGTTCGCGGTCGGCGGCCTGTTCGGGCGTCTCGCCGGCGTCGATACGGCCCTTTACCAGCCCCAGCTCGTAGCGATGCATGCCGGCGGCGTACTCGCGCACCAGCAGCACGGTTTCCGCGTCGAGCATCGGCACCACCACCACCGCGCCGTGACCGCTGCCCACCAGGCGCTGGAAGACACGGCGTTCGCCATTGGAGAATTCAAGGTCCAGGTGCTGGCGCTTGAACGGCCCGTTTTCTTCGTCGGTGATGCGGTGGATGATCGGCAACGGGCGGCTCATGCGGGAACCCCGGCCAGGGTCGATAGAATGTGCGGAGGCAGCAACGTGTTCATGAATCCGAAATGCTAGCAGACCCGTCCCCCTTCCCGCAGGAAGACGCTGTTCCTCCTGCCCCGACAGGGAAGCACCTCTTCCTTCCGCCACCGCTGGCGCATGCGATGCCGGCATTCACCCTGGAGCGTTCCGCATGCGCGTGACCCGCTGTCCGGTTCCGATGGCCCTGCAGGCGGGCCAGACCCTGTCCCTTCCCGATGACACCGCCAACCACCTGGTGCGCGTCATGCGCCTGGGCGAAGGCGATGCCTGCATCCTGTTCAACGGCGATGGTCACGATTACTCCGCCACCCTGGTCGCGGTCGGCAAGCGTGAGGTGCGGGTTCGCGTGGACCAGGGCGTTCCGCTGGCGAACGAGTCCGGCCTGCGCATCACCCTGCTGCAGGGCGTGGCGCGGGGCGAGAAGATGGATCTGATCCTGCAGAAGGCCACCGAGCTGGGCGTGGCGGCGATCGTGCCGGTCAACGCCGAGCGGACCGAAGTGAAACTGGACGGCACCCGGGCCGAAAAGCGCGTGATGCACTGGAACCACGTCGTGCAGTCGGCATGCGGGCAATCCGGGCGTGCCGTGATCCCGGCAGTCGGCGCGCCGCTGTCGCTGGCCCAGGCGGTGGCCGCGCTCCCCGTCGATACGCTGCGCCTGACCCTGGACCCACAGGGTACGCATCGGCTGGCCACGTTGGCTGCGGCGCCTGTGGCCGGCATCGTCATCGCCATCGGCCCGGAAGGTGGCTGGTCGCCGCGCGACCGCGCACAGCTGGCCAGCGCCGGATTCGAAGGGCTGCAGCTGGGCCCGCGCATCCTGCGCACGGAAACGGCCGGACTGGCCGCGATCGCCGCATTGCAGGCACGGCTGGGGGATATGGGTTGAGCGGCCCCGCCCCGCCGCAGGGTGACGCTTCAGTCAGGTAGAGCGGGGCTCTGCCCCGCTGGGCGATGAAGATCCTGCCGGGCAGAGCCCGGCACTACGAACCCCTCAGATAGAGCGGGGCGCTGCCCGCTGCCCGGAAATGCTTACTGGAGCGCATCCAGCGCGCTTTCCAGGGCGTCCAGGTTGGGCAGCAACGCGCTCTGCTCTCCCAGCAGCACGCGCATGTGCACGCTGTCGGGCAGCGTTTCTTCGGATGCGTCGGCGAGCAGGCCGTCGCGCGGTACCGAAATGAGCTGCGGGAAGCTCTGCGTGAGCAGCGCGAAATAAGGCCGCTGAGCATTGCCGGAAACCGACTTGAGCACCACCACCTTGTTGTTGATCGCCACGGTCTCTTCGCCGAAGCCGGAAAGCCGTGCGAAGGATACCAGTGGCACCTTCCAGCCATGCCAGGCCAGCTCGCCGAGCAACCAGCCGGGTGCGTCGGCAAGCGGTTCCACCGCCGCCTTGGCCATCATCTCCGCCACCGTTGCATTGGGCAGCAGCACGCGTTCCGGACCGGACTGGATCAGGACACCGCGGATTTCATCGTTGTTGGTATAGCTCACTGTCCATCCCCCTGTGCGGCCGGCGCCCAGCGTGCGCCGATGGCCTGTGCAAGCTCCTGCGG
>JAEZCF010000008.1 GCA_023430045.1 Pseudomonadota bacterium
CGGGGGGCCGCCTTCGGGCCCGGCCCCTGGGCGGCTCAGGCATCCAGCGCTTCGCGCAGCGGCGCCAGGAATCGACCGGCCGCCTGCACGGCAGCTTCCGGCGACACCGCCCCGGCCAGTACCGATACCAGCGCGCTGCCGACCACCACCCCATCGGCGTGGCGCGCCATGGCCGCAGCACTGGCCGCATCCTTGATGCCGAAGCCGGCCACCACCGGCACCGCCGCGCGCGAGCGCAGCGCCTGCAGGCGGGCGCTGGCCACATCGCTGTCCAGGCGCTCGGAGGCACCGGTAACGCCCGCAAAACTGACGTAATAAAGATATCCGCGCGCCAGCGACAACAGGGTGTCGGCGCGCTGTTCGCTGGTGGTCGGCGAGGCCAGCAGCACCAGCGCAAGACCGGCCGCATCGAAAGCCTGCTGCGCTTCGTGCGCCTCTTCCGGCGGCAGGTCGACCAGCAGCACGCCGTCCACCCCGGCGGCCACGGCGTCGGTGGCGAAACGCCCGTAACCGTGGATTTCCACCGGGTTGAGATACCCCATCAGCACCACCGGCGTGGTGTCGTCGCGCTCACGGAACGCCGCCACGGCCTGCAGCACGTAGCGCAGCCCGGCACCGCGTGCCAGCGCACGTTCCGAACTGCGCTGGATGGTCGGGCCGTCGGCCATCGGATCGGAGAACGGCACCCCGAGCTCGATCACGTCCGCGCCGGCGTCAACCAGTCCGTGCATCACCGGTACGGTAGCTTCGAGGGAAGGATCGCCAGCGGTGATGAACGGGATCAGCGCCTTGCGCTGCCGCGCACGCAGATTCTGGAAACAGGCATCAAGTCGGGACACGGGCATATCAGGCACATCCTTGGATCGTTCATCGGCACCATGGGTTCGCTGCGGCACGCCATTCACAGGATCAGGCCCTCGCGCGCGGCAATGGTATGCACGTCCTTGTCGCCACGCCCGGACAGATTGCACAGCACCAGCTGGTCGCGCGGACGCTCGCGGGCGAGCTTGATCGCCTGCGCCAGTGCGTGGCTGGATTCCAGCGCCGCCAGGATGCCCTCGGTGCGCGCCAGCAGATGGAACGCCTGCAGCGCTTCGTCGTCGGTGATGCCCAGATAGACGGCGCGGCCGCTGTCGGCGAGGAACGCATGCTCGGGACCGACGCCGGGGTAATCCAGGCCGGCCGATACCGAATGCGTTTCGATGATCTGGCCATCGTCATCGCACAGCACGTAGGTACGGTTGCCATGCAGCACGCCGGGGCGGCCGGCGGCGATGGAGGCCGCATGACGGCCGCTGTCGATGCCCTCGCCCGCCGCTTCGGCACCGAATATCTGCACGTCGCGGTCGTTGAGGAACGCATGGAACAGTCCGATGGCGTTGCTGCCGCCGCCCACGCAGGCGGAAAGCGCGTCGGGCAGGCGGCCATATTCCTGCAGCATCTGCTCGCGCGCCTCGCGGCCGACGATGGCGTTGAAGTCGCGCACCATGCGCGGATACGGATCCGGGCCGGCCACCGTACCGATGATGTAGAAGGTGTCCTGCACGTTGGTCACCCAGTCGCGCATTGCCTCGTTGAGGGCATCCTTCAGCGTGGCCGAACCCGAGGTCACCGGCACCACCGTGGCCCCGAGCAGCTTCATCCGGTAGACGTTGATCTTCTGCCGCTCGATGTCGGTGGCGCCCATGTACACCACACACTCCAGGCCCAGCCGCGCGGCCACCGTGGCACTGGCCACGCCATGCTGGCCGGCGCCGGTCTCGGCGATGATGCGCTTCTTGCCCATGCGTGCGGCCAGCAGCGCCTGACCGATGGTGTTGTTGATCTTGTGCGCGCCCGTGTGGTTCAGGTCCTCGCGCTTGAGCAGGATCTGCGCGCCGCCGACATGGTCGCTGAGCCGCCGCGCGTGGTAGATCGGGCTGGGGCGGCCCACGTAATGGGCCAGGTCATGATCGTAGGCTGCGATGAAGGCCGGATCCCTGCGCGCCTGGTCGTAGGCAGCAGCCAGCTCCTGCAGCGGACCGACCAGGGTTTCGGCGACGAAGCTGCCGCCATACCGCCCGAAGTGGCCGTGGGCATCGGGATAGGCGTGGAAATCGGCGATGGGGGGAAACGACATGACGGCAACCGGAAACGCGGGTGGATGGATACTCTAGCGCACAGCCGACGGCGTAAATATCGATATTTATTGCGATGACATGTCAGTATTGCTCACATGTCCACCTTCCAGCTGCCGCCGCTCAATGCCCTTCGCGCGTTCGAAGCAGCCGCACGCCTGGGCGGCGTTGGCCGGGCGGCACGGGAACTCCATGTCACCCATGGCGCCGTAAGCCGGCAGGTGCGGGTACTGGAAGATCACCTGGACGTGGCACTGTTCGAGCGCCAAGGCCGTGGACTGCGCCTGACCGCAGCTGGACAAACGCTGCAGGCCGCGTGTACGGCCGCGTTCCTGCAGTTGCACGAGGCCGCCAGCGAACTGCGCCGCCCCGCCCTGCAGCAGGCCCTGGTACTGGGCTGCAGCAGCAGTGTGCTGGCACGCTGGATGATTCCGCGGTTGCCCGCACTCCAGGAAGCGCTGCCGTCGCTGACACTGCACTGGTCCGCGCTGGATGGCGGCTTCAGCGAGGAACAGGCACACCTGGATGCGGTGCTGCTGCTGGCAGAACCCCCATGGCCGGCCGGCTGGGATGTCATCGAACTGGCGCCGGAGCGGGTCGGCGCGGTGGTGGCGCCACGGCACCCAGCCGCCACGCGACTGTGGGAACAGCCCCCGCACGCCTTGCTGGAGGAAACGGTGCTGCACACCACATCGCGTCCACAGGCGTGGCCATCATGGGCCACTGCGCAGGGCCTGCGCGCCGACGCGATACGCCATGGGCAGGGTTTCGAACACCTGTACTACCTGCTGGAAGCGGCTGTGGCCGGCCTGGGCGTGGCGATCGCCCCCCAACCGCTGGTGGCCGCGGACATTGCCGAAGGGCGCCTGCTCGCCCCCTGGGGATTCGCGGCCACCGGCGGCTCCTGGGTACTGGCAAGGCCCTCCGGGCCGGCCGATCCGCGCGTGGACGCGCTGGCCCGGTGGCTGGCGCAACAACTGGGATAAAGCAGACCCAGGGTCGGCATATGCCGAAGGACATGACAACGGCAGCCGACCGTGGGTCGGCGCTTCCGGTTGTTCCTAGTCGAGCGCGGCGCAGTCGGCGCGGCGCACTTCCTCGACGAAGCGGCGCATCAGGTGGCCGTCCTTGATGCCCGGCTCCTGTTCGATGCCGCTGGATACATCCACGCCCCACGGCAGGGTCGCCAACGCGGCCTCGTAGACGTTGTCGGCAGTCAATCCACCGGCAAGCAGGAAGGGTCGATGCAGCCCCGTGGGAATGCGCGACCAGTCGAATGCCACGCCGGTGCCACCGCCGCCGCCGGGAGCATGGCTGTCGAACAGGAAGCCCGCCGCGCTGGGGTACCGCAGCTGCAGCGAACGCGCGTTGGCTTCCTCGCGCCCGCCCATCGCGATGGCCTTCAGGTACGGCATGTTGAAGCTGCGGCAGAAACTCTCTTCTTCATCGCCATGGAACTGCAGCAGGGTCGGCCGCACCGTGCGCAGCACATCACGCACTTCTTCGCGGCTGTTGTCGCGAAACAGCGCGACCACGTCCACCATCGGCGCGATAGCCTGGCGCATCGCGCGTGCCTCCGCCGGCGCGACGCGTCGCCTGCTTTCCCGCGCGAAGATGAAGCCGACCGCGTCCACGCCCAGCTCGCCCGCCAGGCGCACATCGCCTGCGCGGGTCATGCCACAGAATTTGATTCGCGTGCGGTAGTAGGAGCGGCTCATAGAGTGACCTCGGCAGGCAGGCGCCAGTTGTCGGGATACAACGGTCCGACGAAGACCAGGCCCTGGGGCGGCGCGGTCGGTCCGGCAGCGTTGCGATCACGACCGGCGAGCAGCTCGCCCATCCAGTCCACGGGACGTTCCCCACTGCCGATCATGATCAAGGAACCTACGATATTGCGCACCATGTGATGAAGGAATGCATTGGCCTGCACCGTCACCTCGACCACCTCACCAGCACGCAGCACCTGCAGCGACTGCATCTCACGACGCGCATGCAGCGCCTCGCAGTGGATGCTGCGGAATGCGCTGAAATCGTTCTCGCCCAGCAATGCCTGGCCGGCGTCATGCATGCGGCCGGCATCCAGCGCGCGCCGCTCCCAGCTCAGCGTCTGCCGGTACAGCGCCGGACGCACCTGCCGATTGAGCAGGCGGTAGCGGTAGCGACGCGCGCGTGCTGAAAACCGTGCATGGAAGTCGTCGGCGACCGGGGTGCACCAGCGCACTGCCACCGAGCGTGGCAGACGCGCGGTGGTGCCCAGCATCCAGCCACGCGGATCACGTTCCACGTCACTGTCGAAATGCACCACCTGGCATTCGCCGTGCACGCCGGCATCGGTACGCCCGGCGCAGACGACCTTTACCGGCGCATCGGCCACCGACGACAGCGCCTGCTCCAGACTGGCCTGCACGCTCGGCCCGCCTTCGCCCAGGTTCTGCCAGCCCCTGAACTCGCTGCCGTCATATTCGACGCCTAGCGCATAACGCATGTACTGCTCCGGTCATCCACGATGTAAGACATCCGCGCTCAGCCCAGCCTGGCCAGCAGCTCCTGCGCCTGCGCCCGCAGCGCGGCATCATCGCTGTGCTGGAGCTCTTCCAGCAGCATGCGCGCGGTCTGGTCCTCACCCAGGTCCAGACAGGCGATGGCCAGTTCGAGGCGTTCATGGCCAGCGCGGTCCACGCCCTCGCCAGCGGCCGCACCGGCAGCGGACGGATCGCCATCATCGAACGCACCGTTCCCTGCCGCTTCAAGTTCCGCATCCAATGCGACAAGGTCATCTGCAGGGTCATCGGCAGGCGCTTCGAACACGCCGCGGTAGTCGTCGCGCTGCTCGGCGTCGCGGGCGTAGCCGGGCACCAGCGCCGCGACCGTCGCTTCGTCAGCCACATCCGCGTGTTCTGCAGCCTGCTCCTGGAAATACACGGCGTCGGCTGCGGTGGCCGGATCGTCGTGCCATTCCGCGGTGCGCACTGCCGGTCCGGTGTCTTCATGCACCATCGAACCTGCGTGAACGGCCGGCTCCGCCTCTTCGGCCGGCGCATCGGGTTCCTGCCATGGCGCGCGTTCGGCCAGCACATCCAGTCCGGCACCTGCCGGCACGCTTGCCGACAGCGCACTGTCGTCACGGTCATCGCGTCGCAGCGGGGGCAACGGCGAAGGTCTGCGGCGACGGGACAGCCACCAGCCCAGCACGGCCAGCAGCAGCACGGGCAGGCCGAGCCAGTACCACGTGCCACCCGATTCACGCTCGCCAGGAGCCTGGCCCAGGCGCGCCTGCGCGGCCGCAAGCTCGGTGTCCTTAAGCTCCACCAGCGATTGCTGGCTGGCCTGCAGCTTTTCCAGCTCTGCTACGCGCTGCTTGAGTTCATCGATCTCCGCATCGCGCGTGGCGATGTCTTCCCTGGCCTGACGCAGCTGTTCATTGCCGAGCATGTCACCCTCGTTGCCGTCACCGGTACCGGTGGTTGTACCGGCAGCCGCGGTCGCCGCCGCAGCCGCCGGAGCGATTTCCAGGCGCGCGCCCGAAGGCGTCTGGGCGCTGCCGGTCGGTGCCGACGCCGCGCTGTCGGCCGTGCTGGCCGGCTGCGGAATCGCGCGTGCCTGCCGCCATTGTGCAGCATGCTCGCGCACCATCGCCGAGGCATCGGCGGCATCCACGGCAGCCAACGCGGCAGCGTCGGGCAGTCGCAGTACCGCTCCCTGCTTGAGCAGGTTGATGTTGCCGCGGATGAAGGCATCCGGGTTGGCGCGCAGCAACGCGATCATCGCGCGGTCGCGGCTTACCTGCTGCTCGCGCGCGAATTCCTGTGCGATGCCGGACAACGTCTGCCCCCGGCGCACGGCGGTACTGCCGTCGGCCAGCGTCGGGGTCGATGCCGCAGGCGCGGCCGGACGTGCCGATTCCGACGGCCGCGCAGGAGACGGCTCCGCGTCTTTCCGCGCAGGTACCGGTGCAGCTACGGTTGCCTGCGGCTCACGCACGATGGCATTGGACAATGCACCGGCCGGGGCGACGATTTCCGGCTCGCTCACCGCTGCCGCGCTGGTGGGGGCGTCGACCAGTGCGGAATATTCGCGTACCAGCCGGCCCTGGCCCCAGTCCGCCTCCACCAGGAACGCCAGCGAAGGTGTATCCACCGGCGTCTGCGACGTCACCCGTACTACGGCCCTGCCCTGCGTGTTGCGGGTCAGTTCGAACTGCAGTTCACCGACCAGTCCGGACGGACGTTGCAGTCCGACGCGTTCGAAGGTCGCCGGTGCCGCCAGTCCGACCCGCAGGTTCTGCAGCTCGGAGGGATCGGCCGAAATCACCGGGATTTCCGCCAGCAACGGCTGGCCCGGGCGCGACAACACACGGATGTCGCCCAGGCCCAGCGCCATGGCCGAGCTGCTGGCCAGTGCCAGCAACGCGGTGATCAGATACTTGAGCGGTCGCATCACGACACAGGACCTATGTTCATGGGCGCCAATATAACGGCTCGCCGTGGCGATGTGGGTGATGCGCCGGCCGCCCGCATTTCGTCCTGGCTGCGCCGAGCGATGCCCGGCTTCATCCAGTGACAGCGTCCTTGTGTGCCGAGCATGGCTCGGCACTACCCTGGGGGCCTGGCGCGGCATTGCCGCCAGCGTTGCACGATGCAGGTGCGGCGTTTCAGCGCGGTTCGGCGGCGACCAGTTCGGCAAGCTGCACGGCATTCAGCGCAGCGCCCTTGCGGATGTTGTCCGACACGATCCACAGGTTCAACCCGCGCGGATGCGAGAGGTCCTCACGGATGCGGCCGACGTATACCGCGTCGGTGCCTGATGCGTGCGTGACCGGGGTCGGATAGCCACCGGCCTCGCGGGTATCCACCACTTCCACGCCCGGCGAGCGCGCCAGCAGCTCGCGCGCCTCTTCGACGCCGACCTTTTCACGGGTCTCGATCGCCACCGCTTCGGAATGGCCATAGAACACCGGCACGCGCACTGCGGTCGGATTGACCAGGATGCTGTCGTCACCGAGGATCTTGCGCGTCTCCCAGACCAGCTTCATTTCTTCCTTGGTGAAGCCGTTGTCCAGGAACTCATCGATGTGCGGGATCAGGTTGAAGGCGATCTGCACCGGAAAGCGCTGCGGATCGATTTCCTGGAAGCTCAGCAGCTGGCCGGTCTGCTTGCCCAGTTCCTCCATCGCCGAGCGGCCGCCGCCGGACACCGACTGGTAGGTGGCCACGTTGATGCGCTCGATGCCGTAGCGGCGGTGCAGCGGAGCCAGCGCGACCAGCATCTGCATGGTCGAGCAGTTCGGATTGGCGATGATGCCGCGCGGGCGGTTGGCGACCTGCTCCGGGTTGACTTCGGACACCACCAGCGGCACGTCGTCGTCGTAACGGAACGCCGAGGAATTATCGATCACCACGGCACCGGCGGCAGCGAACCTCGGCGCATGATCCTTCGATACGCTGCCTCCGGCGGAGAACAGCGCGATGTCCACGCCGGACGGATCGAAGTCCGCCAGATCCTGCACGGTGATCTTTTCGCCGTTGAATTCCACTTCGCCACCTGCCGAACGCTCCGAGGCGAGCAGGCTCAGGCGGGCGACCGGGAAGTTGCGTTCGGCAAGGATGGACAGCATGGTTTCGCCGACCGCGCCGGTGGCGCCGACGACGGCGACATGGAAGGAACGTTGTGCATTGCTCATGGGGGTCACACTCTTGAATAGGGGTAATCGGGAATCACTCACGCACAGCGGCTGGACTCGGGGAACCTCCACGGACGCGCGCGTGGAAGCTCCCTATCGTTTCACGCCTTTGCCGTCGCCGTCGGCACGTGCGGCCAGTGCCGCCTCGGCATTGATGGCGCTCGGCATGGTGGCTGTTGTCTGCGGGCCACCCAACGCCGCCAGCAGGTTGTCCACGGCCAGCCGCACCATGGCCGTGCGGGTGGCCAGCGACGCGCTGCCGATATGCGGCGTCAGCACCACGTTGCGCAGCGCCAGCAGCTCAGGCCGAACGCGTGGCTCGCCTTCGTACACATCCAGGCCGGCGGCGGCCAGGCGGCGGCCGGCCAGCGCATCGGCCAGCGCCCGCTCATCGACGATGCCACCCCGGGCGATGTTCACCAGCGTGGCCGTCGGCTTCATCTTCGCCAGCGCCACCGCATCGATGATGTGGTGCGAAGCCGGGGAATACGGCAGCACCAGCAGCAGGTGGTCGCTGGTACGCAGCAGCGTATCCAGGTCCACGTAACGTGCGCCGACCTCGGCCTCGGCGGCGGCAGGCAACCGCGAACGATTGTGGTACTGCACGCGCATGCCGAACCCGTGCGCGCCGCGCCGGGCGATACCCTGGCCGATGCGGCCCATGCCGAGGATGCCCAGCGTGCTGCCGTGGATGTCGGCGCCAAGCATGGTCTGGAAGGACCATTGTCCCCAGTGGCCTTCGCGCAGCCAGCGCTCGGACTCGGTGATGCGCCGTGCGGTGGCCATCAACAGCGCGAAACCGAGATCGGCCGTGGTTTCGGTCAGCACATCCGGCGTATTGCTGGCGAGGATGCCGGCGGCGCTGAGCGCATCCACATCCAGGTTGTTGTAGCCCACGCCGACGTTGGCGATGACCTGCAGCCGGCCAGCCCCGGCCACTTCGTCGGCGCCGATCCGCTCATTGAGAGTGATGATGGCGCCATCGACATCGGCCAGCCGTTCCGCCAGCTGCGCCGGGGTCCAGGCGGTGACCTCATCGGTGGCCAGCAGCTCGACCTGATCGCGCAGCGGTTCGATCGCCTCGTCGATCAGAGGCTGGCTTATCCAGACGCGTGGGCGCGGCGACTCAGCCATCGATCCGTCCCGGGATGCGCGGGGTGACGGTACCCACGTCACCGCATTGCGCGCGATGGCGCAGCGCCTGGTCCATCAGCACCAGCGCCATCATCGCTTCGGCGATCGGCGTGGCGCGGATACCGACGCAGGGATCGTGGCGACCAGTTGTGACGACCTCGACGACATTACCTTCGGTATCCAGCGACGGCCCCGGCAGGCGCAGGCTGGACGTCGGCTTGAGCACGATGGAGGCGGTGACCGGCTGGCCGGTGGAGATGCCACCGAGGATGCCCCCGGCGTGGTTGCTGGCGAAGCCGTCCGGCGTCAGCAGGTCGCGATGCTCGGTACCCTTCTGCGCGGCGCTGGCGAAGCCGTCGCCGATCTCCACGCCCTTGACCGCATTGATGCTCATCAGCGCTGCGGCCAGGTCGCCGGCGAGCTTGCCGTAGATCGGCTCGCCCCAGCCCGGCGGCACGTTGTCGGCCACCACGTCCACGCGCGCACCGACCGAATCACCGGACTTGCGCAGCGCATCCATGTACGCCTCCAGCGATGGCACCTGCTCGGCATGCGGCCAGAAGAACGGATTGTCCTCCACCGCGCTCCAGTTGAAGCCGCCGGGCACAATGTCGCCAAGCTGGGACAGGAAGCCGCGCACGGTCACGCCGAAGCGCTCCTTCAGCCATTTCTTCGCCACCACGCCGGCGGCCACGCGCATGGTGGTCTCGCGTGCCGACGAACGACCGCCACCACGTGGATCGCGGATGCCGTACTTGTGCCAATAGCTGTAATCGGCATGGCCCGGGCGGAACTGCTGGCCGATGCTGCTGTAATCCTTGCTGCGCTGATCGGTGTTTCGGATCAACAGGGCGATCGGGGTACCCGTGGTCAGGCCCTGGTACACGCCTGACAGGATCTCCACCTCGTCCGCTTCGCGGCGCGCGGACGTATGCCGGCTCCTGCCGGTGGCGCGGCGCTGCAGATCGAACGCGAATTCGCCAGCGTCCAGCGCCAGTCCCGGCGGGCAACCGTCGATCACGCAGCCGATGGCCGGACCGTGCGACTCACCGAAGGTGGTGACGGTGAACAGCTTGCCGAACGCATTGGAACTCACGGCCGCTGTGCCGCCAGTTCCGTGATGCGGGCGCTGTGCGCGATCAGCTCACGGCATTCCACCGCGAAGATGCCCATCTGCCCCACCTTGAACTCGATCCAGGCAAAATCCACTTCCGGCAGCAGCTTCACCAGGTGCTGCTCGGACTCACCCACTTCGCAGATCAGCAGGCCGTCCTCACTGAGGTGCAGCGGCGCATCGCGCAGGATCTTCAGCACCAGGTCCAGGCCGTCGTCGCCCGCGCGCAGGCCCATCTCCGGCTCGTACGAGTACTCCGGCGGCAGCGCGTCGGTCTCGTCGTTGGTGACGTACGGCGGGTTGGTGACGATCAGGTCGTAATGGCGACCGGTGAGGCCGGCGAACAGGTCCGACTTCAGCAGGGTGACGTTGTGCGCCTGCAGGCGCTCCTTGTTCTCGTGCGCCAGCGACAGCGCATCGTCGCTGAGATCCACGCCGTCCACGTCCCAGTTCGGGTAGTAGTGGCCCATGGCGATGGCGATGCAGCCCGAACCGGTGCACAGGTCCAGCGCACGGCTGACATCGCGGCCCGCCAGCCACGGCTCGAAACCGGTTTCGATCAGCTCGGCGATCGGCGAACGCGGCACCAGCGCACGCGTATCGCTCTTGAAACTCAGCCCTGCGAACCATGCCTCGCCGACCAGGTAGGCGGCCGGAATGCGTTCGTCGATGCGGCGCTGGAACAGCTCCAGCACCTGCAGCTTCTCGGCCTGCAGCAGGCGCGCCTGGCCATACGCCGGACCGAGGTCGTGCGGCAGGTGCAGGCCATGCAGCACCAGTTGGGTCGCTTCGTCCAGGGCGTTGTCATAGCTGTGCCCGAAGGTCAGCCCGGCGGCATTGAAACGGCTGGTGCCGTAGCGGATCAGGTCGATGATCGTGTGGAGTTCGGCGGCCGTTTCGGCGGTCATGGCGATGCGCGGGGGAAATTGGCCCCCGATTATAGGGTCTGGCGCCTGCGGCAGCATCCGTTGCACGGGAAACGACCGGCCTCCTGCCGTTATGATGGTCGCTGACTCCCTGGCACCGCAGGCCCCCATGTTCAACCGCAACGTCGGCATCATCCTGCTGGTCGCCCTGGCCGCCGGCCTTGGCCTGCTGGTCGCCCAGAAGGTCTTCGCACCGAAGCCGGCCGCCGGCCAGCCGGGCACCGAATCGATCACCTTCTATCCGCAGCCACGCCCGCTGCCCGATTTCAATCTGGCCCAGGCCGATGGCACGCGGCTGATCCCCGGTGAACTGAAGGGCCACTGGACGCTGGTATTCCTTGGTTTCACGTTCTGCCCGGACGTCTGCCCGACCACCCTGGCTGAACTGGCCGGTGCGCAGAAGCAGTGGGAAGCCATACCGGAAAGCCTGCGTCCGCGCGTGCTGTTCGTGTCCGTGGACCCCGAACGCGACAACAGCATCCGTCTGGGCGAGTACGCGCACGCGTTCCACAAGGACACGCTGGCCGCCAGCGGCGACCTGCCATCGCTGGAGAAATTCGCCACCGCGCTGGGCTTCGTATTCCAGAAAGTGCCGGGCAGGCAGTTCGACGAGAATCCCGAAGACTACACGGTGGAGCATTCGGCGAACCTCGCCGTGCTCGATCCCGAAGGCCGCCTGGCCGGCCTGATCCGCCCTCCCTTCAAGGCGCAGGCAATCGCCCGCGACCTGCAGCTGCTGACCGAGAAGTCCACTCCATGAGCCTGATGACCACCCTGAGCTACGCCCTGCCCCACCGCCTGCTGTCCTCGATGGCACGTTCGCTGGCGTACTCGGACAATCCACGCGTGTCGCGCTGGCTGATCGATACCGTCACCGCGAAGTTCGGCGTCGACCTGGACGAGGCGGCCAATCCGGACCCGCGCAGCTATGCCACCTTCAATCAGTTCTTCACCCGCGCCCTGAAGCCGGGCGCTCGCGTGGCCGATGCCGACCCGCGCAGCCTGCTGATGCCGGCCGACGGGCGCATCAGCCAGCTCGGACGCATCGAAGGCGGTCGCATCTTCCAGGCCAAGGGCCAGTCGTTCACCGCCGCCGAACTGCTGGGTGGCGCGGAAGACGCGAAACCCTTCAACGATGGCCTGTTCGCCACCGTGTACCTGTCGCCGAAGGACTACCACCGCGTGCACATGCCGTGGACCGGCACCCTGCGTGAAACCGTGCATGTGCCGGGCCGGCTGTTCAGCGTGGGGCCGGCGGCGGTCAACCGCGTGCCGGGCCTGTTCGCCCGCAACGAGCGCCTGGTGTGCCACTTCGACACCAGCTTCGGTCCGATGGCCAGCGTGATGGTGGGCGCGCTGCTGGTATCCGGCGTGGAAACGGTGTGGAGCGGCGAAGAGATTCCGCACTATGGCGACCGCATCAACCGCAAGGATTACCGCGGCAAGGGCATCGTGGTGGAGCGTTTCGCGGAAATGGCGCGATTCAATTACGGTTCCACCGTCATCGTGCTGCTGCCTCCGGGCGTGGCCGAATTCGCGCCGCACCTGGATGCCGAACATGCCGTGCAGCTGGGCCAGGCGCTGGCGACGCTGCGCTGAGCATCGCGTCGCCGGCCGACCACGCGCTGGCTAGAATGACGACATGACCGAATTCATCCCGCCCGGCACACTGTTCCACGCGCTCCCTTCGCCGTTTGCGTTCAAACGCGGCGGCACGTTGCTCGATGGCCGCATGGCCTACGAAACCTGGGGAACGCTGGCCGCCGATGCCGGCAACGCGATACTGATCGTCACCGGCCTGTCGCCGGATGCGCACGCGGCACGCAACGATGGCAACCCCGCCGATGGCTGGTGGGAGGCCATGGTCGGACCCGGCAAGCCGATCGACACCGGCCGCTGGTTCGTGGTGTGCGTGAACTCGCTGGGCAGCTGCAAGGGATCGACCGGACCGGCCAGCATCGACCCGGCCACCGGCCAGCCCTACCGTCTGTCCTTTCCCGAACTCTCGGTGGAAGACGGCGCGCGCGCGGCGGTGGAGGTGGTACGCGCGCTCGGTATCGAACGTCTTGCCTGCGTGATCGGCAATTCGATGGGCGGCATGACCGCACTTTCGCTGCTGCAGCTGCATCCGGGCATCGCACGCGCGCACATCAACATTTCCGGCAGTGCGCAGGCGCTGCCGTTTTCCATCGCCATCCGTTCGCTGCAGCGTGAAGCGATCCGCCTGGATCCGCAGTGGAATGGGGGCCAGTACGACGAAACGAACTATCCCGAATCCGGCATGCGCATGGCGCGCAAGCTGGGCGTGATCACCTACCGCTCGGCGTTGGAATGGGATGGTCGCTTCGGCCGCGTGCGGCTGGACTCGGACCAGGTCGACGATGACCCATTCGGACTCGAATTCCAGGTGGAAAGCTACCTTGAGGGGCACGCCCGCCGCTTCGTGCGCTTCTTCGATCCGAACTGCTATCTCTATCTGAGCCGTTCCATGGACTGGTTCGACCTGGCCGACCCAAGCCATGGCGACGTGATGTCCGGGCTGGCCAGCATCCAGGTGGAAAAAGCCCTGGCCATCGGCGCCAACACCGACATCCTGTTCCCGGTGCAGCAACAGCAGCAGATCGCCGAGGGCCTGCGCGCGGGCGGTGCGGACGCGCGCTTCATCGGCCTGGATTCACCCCAGGGCCACGATGCATTCCTGGTGGACTTCGAACGTTTCGGGCCGGCAGTGCGCGGGTTCCTCGACACGTTATGAGTCGCAGGCCGCCGTCCCCCACCCGGTCCCGGGCGGCACACCGGCCCATGCCGGGATTGGCATCGCCACGTACGCTGCTGGCACTGGCGGCCATCGGCGCAGTGCTGGCGGGCGCCACAACCGGATGGCTGGCGGCGCCTGTCGCCGGCTGGATACTGTTAAGCAGTGCCGTTGCCGTGCTGCTGTATGCCCGCGACAAACGGGCTGCGCGACAACTGAAGCGACGCGTCCCGGAGCGCACCCTGCAGCTGCTGGCCTTCAGTGGTGGCTGGCCGGGGGCGCTGCTGGCGCAGGGCCTGTTCCGGCACAAGAACCGCAAGGTGCGCTTCCAGCGCGTGTTCTGGCTGTGCGCCGCCACCAACGTGGCCTGCATGGTGGCCCTGCGCCGCTGACCCGGTTACAGGTGGCAGGGAAACCTACGCACTCAGCCGCTTCAATCGCCCGTCCTGCAGCCGGTACACCACGTCCACCACACCGCCGGGCAGCGTATCGTGGGTGATCATCAGCAGACTGCGCCCTTCCAGCAGGGCCGGAAGATCACGCAGCAACGCGTGCGCAGTGTCCACGTCCAGACCTTCGGTCGGCTCGTCCAGTACAAGGATCGGTGCGCCACGCAGCAACGCGCGCGCCAGCGCCAGGCGACGTGCCTGGCCAGCCGAAAGGGTCGCGCCGTTCTCACCGACCCAGCCCTGCAGGCCACCCACCGCGCGTGCCCAGTCGCCCAGCCGTACCCGCTCCAGCATCGCCCACAACACGTCGTCGCTGGCCTGCGGATCGCCGAGCCGCAGGTTGTCGGCCACGCTGCCGGCGAATACCGGCGCATGCTGCGGCAACCATGCCAGCTGCCGGTGCCAGTCCTGCTGGGCAAAGTTGGCCACCGGCACGCCGCCATAGGTCAGCGTCCCCTCGCAGGGATCATGCAGGCGCAGCAGCAGGCTGGACAGCGTGGTCTTGCCACTGCCGCTGTCGCCGGTGATGGCGATGCGCTCACCCGGCGCCAGGCTCAGGTCGATGCCGTCCAGCACGTTGCGCGCACCCGGCGACCAGGCAAAACGGACCTGCTGCCAGCGTACCTCGGCAGGTGCGCAAGGCAGCGGCAGGGCAATGGCCGGCTCCTGCACCGTGGGTGCCTGGTCGACGATCGCCTGCAGGCGCGCCACGGCCACCCTGCCCGACTGCAACGACTGCCAGGCCAGCCCGAGGCCTGCCCACAGTTCGATCAACGCAACGGTCAGGAAGACCAGGCCGGCAGCCATCGGCGCGTCGATCCGCTGCTGTTCGAAGGCGTGCAGCGCAAGCGCCAGCATCGCCAGCAGGCCCGCACCGGTAAGCACGCCGTGCAGCGCCGATGCGGAAACCAGCCGCCAGCGACGGCGCCGGTCGCGCGCACGCAGTTGCCGCGCGGCCACATCCACCCTTCCCCGCCAATGGTCCACCGCCGACAGCGCCACCAGGTCGGCCGCCCCTTCAATACCTTCAAAGGACAACGTGCGCAGCTGCGAACGATGCGATGCGCGGTCACGCTCTTCATCGCTCCGTCCCAGCACACCCAGCCATGGCACGCCGACGCCGACCAGCACCGCCATGCAGGCCAGCAGCGCAGCCGCTTCCGGCAGCACCCACCCTGCCGCGGCCACGGCGACCACGCCGAGCGTGGCCAGCGCCAGCAGGGGACCGAGCGCACGCACCCACAGGCCATCAACCTCGCCGATGTCGCCGAGCAGTCGAGCCAGCAGCTCACCGGTACGCGTGCCACCCAGCCGCGCCGGGGCCAGCGGCAGCGCGCGGCGGAAGAACCAGACGCGCGCATCGCGGGCGATCCGCAGCGTCACGTCATGGCCGACCAGTTTTTCGAAATATCGCGATGCGATGCGGGCCATGGTCAGGCCACGGATCCCCGCTGACGGGGTGAAGAAATTGAACGCGGTTCCCGCACCGGCAAGCCCCGCCAGCGCCGATGCCGTCAGGAAGCCCCCGGACAATCCAAGCAGGGCTGTGCCGGCCAGCATGGTGATCCACAGCAGCACCACGGTCAGCAGCAGGCGGCCACGGTGGCGCACGAAGATCGCGCGCAGCGAATCGGGATGCCCGCCGCTCATGCGCGCGCTCCCTGCACGCCGTCGTGCAGCCTGCCTTCCGGCAGCACCAGGCAACGATCCGCCCAGCCCATCACCATCTCGCCATGGGTGGCGACCACCACGATGCGGTCGCGTGCGAACACCGCCAGCGACTCCAGCAACGCCGCCTCGGTATGCGGATCCAGGAAAGCCGTCGGTTCATCCAGCAGCAGGATGTCCGGATTGCGCAGCAACAGGCGCGCCAGGCCGATGCGGCGCGCTTCGCCACCGGACAGGCCGAAACCCCGTTCTCCGATCACCGTATCCAGGCCCTGCGGCAACTGCGCGGCGAAACGCATCACCTGCGCGGCTTCGGCCGCTGCCTGCACGCTGGCGGCGCTGGCGGTGGGGTCGGCCAACCGCAGGTTGTCGAGGATGCTGCCGTGGAACAGGTAGGGACGCTGTCCCGCATAGCCCACCTCCAGCCCCGGCCGTCGCACGATGCTGCCTTCACGTGGTGGCAGCCAGCCAGCCAGCGCCTCCAGCAGCGTGCTCTTGCCGCTGCCGCTGGGACCGACCACGGCCAGCCGCTGGTTCGGTTCCAGCTTCAGGTCCAGCCCGCGCAGCACATCATGCGATGCGCCGACCGGACGCAGCACCAGTCCCCGTGCGACCAGCGGCGGTACCTGCGGCTGCAGCGGTACGGCCGGCAGCGATGGCACCGCCACGGCATGCACCGGCAGCGCGCTGGGCAGCCCTCCCAACAGGCGCTCGACCTCCGCGGCGGCGGCGAGGGCGTTCGCGCGGTCGTGGTAATGGGCTGCCAGCCGCCGCAGCGGTGCATAGAATTCCGGCGCCAGCAGCAGGCAGAACAGGCCGGCACCGAGCGTAGGCACCTGCGCATGCAACGACATCATGCCCAGGTAGCTCAGGCCGAGGTACAGCGCCACCATCGCCACGCTCACCGAAGCGAAGAACTCCAGCACCGTGGACGACAGGAAGGCGATGCGCAGCACCTTCATGGTGCGCTCGCGCACGCCATCGGCGGCCGACGCCACCCCTTCCAGTTCGGCTTCGCCGCGCCCATACAGGCGCAGCAGTCCCAGGCCCTTGATGCGGTCGGCGAAGTGCCCGCTCATCCGCGCCAGCTCACCCAGCTGCGCGCGCCCGGCGGCCTCCGCACCCCAGCCCACCAGCATCATGAAGAACGGCACCAGCGGCGCGGTGGCCACGAATATCAGCGCCACCACCCAGTCCACCCAGGCCACGGCCATCGCGATGACCAGCGGTACGACCACCACTTCCACGCGGACCGGCTGGAAGCCGGCGTAATAGTTTTCGATGGCATCGGCATGCGTGAGCATCACCTCTCCCAGCTCGCCGCTGCGCTGCTGCCGCAGCCAGAGCGGCCCACGACCGAGCAGGCCGGCATACGCACGTTCGCGCAGCGCCAGCCTGGCCGCGTCGGCGACGTCGCCGGCCGCTGCCTGCACCAGGCTGCCCAGCGCCGTGCGCAGCAGCAGGATCACGCCCAGCGCGGCCAGTACCGCGAGCTGATCCATCAGCGGCGCGCGCTCCACCAGCACGCGCTGCACCAGCCACGCGATGGCCGCCGCCTGCCCCACCAGCAGCATGCCGGACAGGCTGATGGCCGCCGCCGCCAACCGCTGGCGCCCACGCGCCGACGCGCCCAGTTCGTCCAGCCATTGCTGGCGGACCTTGCGCTGCTGCGCCTCCAGGGTATGCGTATCGATGTCCTGGCTCACTGTGACTCGGCTGGGGAGAAGGGAACGGAACGTGGACGCCTGCATCTGCATGGCCGCGTCCCGCCATTGTAGGGTCTGTCAGCGCAGGGGGCTGCGGCAAGGCGTCGCATCCATCGGACCGTTGGCATACGATTGTCGTGCCACGCCATTCGCACATTGATCTGAATCAAGGCTGTTTGAAGTAACCGGTCACATCATTTGCTCCGTAGACCCTTCCTTCCCGCAACCCAGACGGCACTATCCACGAGGTAGCCAGGCCATGATCGATTCGACAGTTGTAGAACTGTCGCGGCTGCAGTTCGCGCTGACCGCGATGTACCACTTCCTCTTTGTTCCCCTCACGCTCGGGCTGTCCTTCATGGTGGCCATCATGGAGAGCGTGTACGTCATGACCCGCAAGCCGGTCTGGCGGCAGATGACCCTGTTCTGGGGCACGCTGTTCGGCATCAACTTCGCCATCGGCGTGGCCACCGGCCTGGTGATGGAGTTCCAGTTCGGCATGAACTGGTCCTACTACAGCCACTACGTGGGCGATATCTTCGGCGCGCCGCTGGCCATCGAAGGGCTGATGGCGTTTTTCCTCGAGGCCACCCTCATCGGCCTGTTCTTCTTCGGCTGGAAGCGCCTGTCGCCGGTCAAGCACCTTGCGGTGACCTGGTTCATGGCCCTGGGCACCAATCTTTCGGCGGTGTGGATCCTGATCGCCAATGGCTGGATGCAGTATCCGGTGGGTGCGGTGTTCAACCCGGAAACGATGCGCATGGAAGTGGTGGATTTCGCCGCCGTGCTGCTGAATCCAGTGGCGCAGGCGAAGTTCGTGCATACCGTGAGCGCCGGTTACGTCACCGGCGCGGTGTTCGTGATGTCCATCAGCGCCCTGTATCTGCTGCGCAACAAGCATCGTGACATGGCCCGCCGCTCGTTCGCGGTAGCCGCGGCGTTCGGCCTGCTGTCCTCGCTGTCGGTGGTGGTGCTGGGTGACGAAAGCGGTTATGCCGCCAGCGAACACCAGAAGATGAAGCTGGCCGCGATCGAAGCGATGTGGGAAACCGAGCGTGCACCGGCCGACTTCACCGCCTTCGGCATCCCCAACCAGACCACCCGGCAGAACGACTACGCGATCAAGATCCCCTACCTGATGGGCCTGATCGCCACCCGTTCCACGAACCAGTCCATCCCGGGCATCCTTGAGCTGGTGGAACGTGCCGAACATCGCGTGCGCGGCGGCCAGTTGGCCTACGGCGCCCTGCAGCGCGTGCGTGCGGACAAGAACGACCTGGAAGCGCGCGAGATGTTTGATCGCCACTGGCAGGACCTGGGCCACGGCCTGCTGCTGAAGCGCTACCGCGAGGACATCCTCAACGCAACGCCGGAAGAGATCGCCAAGGCCGCCTTCGACACCGTACCGCGTGTGGCTCCGCTGTTCTGGACCTTCCGCATCATGGCCGCGCTCGGCTTCTACCTGATCGCGTTCTTCGCGCTGGCGTTCTACTTCTCCTGCCGGCACAACTTCCAGGACAAGCGCTGGTTCCTGAAGCTGGCGGTATGGTCGCTGCCGGCACCGTGGATCGCCATCGAATGTGGCTGGTTCGTGGCCGAATACGGCCGCCAGCCCTGGGCGGTGGATGGCGTGCTGCCCACCTTCTACGCGGCGTCCGGTCTGGCCCTGCACCAGATACTGACCACCCTGGCGGTGTTCACGCTCACCTATACGGTGCTGCTGGTCATCGAAGTGAAGCTGATGCTGAAGGCGATCCGCAAGGGACCGGAAGAGATCCTGCCGTCACTGCAGCCTTCGGCCACGCCCGTCATCCACCATGCCGCCCCGGCCCCCGGCCAGGCATAAGGCAGGAGAACACAGATGGAAATCCTTGGACTCGACTACACCACGCTGCGCATCATCTGGTGGCTGCTGCTGGGCATCCTGCTGGTCGGCTGGGCCGTGATGGATGGCTTCGACCTGGGCGTAGGCACGTTGCTGCCGTTCGTGGCCCGCACCGATGACGAACGCCGGCTGGTGATCAACACCATCGGCCCGGTCTGGGAAGGCAACCAGGTCTGGCTGGTGCTGGGTGGCGGTGCGATCTTCGCGGCCTGGCCGCCGCTGTACGCGGTCAGCTTCTCCGGCTTCTACCTGGCCATCTTCGCGTTGCTGTTCGGGCTCATCCTGCGTCCGGTGGGCTTCAAGTACCGCAGCAAGATGCCCGGCAAGCGCTGGCGCGACAACTGGGACCGTGCGCTGTTCGTCGGCGGCCTGCTGCCCGCGCTGATCTCCGGCGTGGCGGTCGGCAACGTGCTGCTCGGCGTGCCGTATCACTTCGATGACAGCATGCGCATCTTCTACACCGGTTCGTTCTTCGGTCTGCTCACCCCGTTCGCGCTGGTCGCCGGCCTGGTCAGCGTAGCGATGCTGGTATCGCACGGTGCGGCCATGCTGGTAATGAAGACCGATGGCCCGGTAGCGGAGCGTTCGGCACGCTACGGCAGCATCGCCGCACTGGTCAGCTTCGCGCTGTTCGCATTGGCCGGGGTGTGGGTGGCGTTCGGCCTGCCGGGTTATCAGATCACCTCGCAGGTGGTCACCGACGGTCCGACCAATCCGCTGCTGAAGACCGCGGAAATCGGCAGCGTGGCGGGCGGCTGGCTGCGCAACTACAGCAGCATGCCGGCCACCGTGCTGGCACCGATCGTCGGCCTGCTCGGTGCACTCGCCAGCGCCGTGCTGCTGCGTGCGCGCCGTGGCGGCCTGGCCTTCATCGCCTCCGGTGCGTCCATCGCCGGCATCATCCTTACCGTGGGCTTTGCGATCTTCCCGTTCCTGCTGCCGTCGTCCAGCCAGCCAGGCGCCAGCCTGACGGTGTGGGACGGTTCGTCCAGCCACCTCACGCTGGGCATCATGCTGGTAGCGACGGTCATCTTCCTGCCGATCGTCCTCGCCTACACCACATGGGTCTACCGGGTGATGAAGGGCAAGACCACCGCCGAAGACATGAGCGACAACCCCAACGCGTACTGACCCTGCGTGGCGGG
>JAEZCF010000011.1 GCA_023430045.1 Pseudomonadota bacterium
TCGCGCCCCCCCCCCGGGGGGCGCCCCCGCTTTGCTGTCAGATGCGGGGCGGATGCACGGACTGGAAGCAGTTCACGTCCGGCCCCTCAACTCAGCGCGGTTTGCCTGTCGGCAGGTCCAGCCGCGGCGTGCCATCCGCATTCCAGTGCACCTGCTGGATGCGCGGCGAGCGCTTGCCGGTGCAGCCCATGTCCGGACCGGGATTGGCGTGGTACACGATCCAGTCGCTGCCATCGGCCATCGCGAAGAAGCCGTTGTGGCCCGGCGCATGGACATTGCCCTGCGGGTTCTTGGCGAGGATCGGACGAGGTGCCTTCTTCCATGCCGACGCATCCAGCGGATCACTGCCGGGCGCCGCGTGCAGCAGCCCGATCGCATAGTCGTCCGACCAGCAGGCGCTGCCCGAGTAGGTAAGGAACAGGTCGCCCTTCGGACCGGCCAGGAACTCCGGACCTTCCAGAATCTGCCGTCCGCCCTGGCGCTCCCACGCCTGGTCGGGCCGGGCGATGATGGTTTCCTTGCCGCTCAGCGTCCAGGGATTTTCCATCTCCACGATCGCCAGAACGCTGTCCGGCCCCACGTACGGCGAGTACACGAAGTAACGCTTGTCGCCGATGGTGAAGGTGCTGCCATCGATTCCGGGATGTTGCGTGGCCAGCCGGCCACGATCGTGCCATTCGCCCCGGGTCGGATCAGGATTGGCGTTCTCCAGCACGAAGACACCGCGATGCTGGTCCTCGTCATCGTTGCCACCGGCGTGCGCGCTGTCGGCAGCTGTGTAGTAGATGTACCACTTCCCATCGATCCGATGCAGTTCCGGCGCCCAGATCGACCGCGCGTTCGGTCCGGATGCCGGCGGCCGCCACACGGTGACTTCGGGAGCATCGGCGAGCTTTCCAAGATCGCGCGTGGTGCGGATCGCCAGGCGGTCGCCATGCGTGCCCATGTAATGGAACACATCGCCATCGCGGACGATCCAGGGGTCCGGACCGGACGGCAACAACGGGTTGTCGAATGCCGGCGGTCCGGCGGCACCCGCCGTCATCGCCTGCAGCAGCATTGCACCCAGCAACAGGCGTACCGAGCCTTTGCGCATGATCCCTCCTCCTTGCATGTTGAATTCGTCGGCCGCGTTTGCAGGCCGCGCCCGACATAATCATATAATCCGACAATACACAAGGAAGCCCGGATACCGCCATGAACCAGACGCACACCGACAGCATCATCGGCATCAACTGGGGCAGTTCCAACTTCCGCGCCTACCTCATCGGCGCGGACGGCCAGACGCAGGACGTGCTGGAACTGCCCGCCGGGGTGACCCAGCTGCAGCGCGACGGCATGACCGACATCGGCAACCAGGTCCGCCAGCGCTGGCCGCAGGCCTCACATGCATACGCGGCCGGAATGATCGGTTCCAATGTCGGCTGGACCGACGCTGGCTATCTGGACTGTCCCGCGGACCTCGACGCTGTCGCCGGTGCGCTGGTTGCCACCCGGATCGGCGACCTCGCCGTGGATATCGTGCCGGGCCTGGCCTGCGTGCGCGACGCCGACGGTGCACCGGACATCATGCGTGGCGAGGAGACCGAACTGTTCGGGCTGCTCTGCGCCGGGCAACTGGATGACGCGTCCGTGGTCGCGCTGCCTGGCACGCATACCAAATGGGTCCAGCTTCAGGACGGCCGCGTGCATGCCTTCATGACCTCCATGTCCGGCGAGCTGTTTGATCGCCTGTCCAGCGGCGGGCTGCTGGCATCGGTGGTGGACGGTCCTGGCGAGGCTGGCCCCGCGTTCGTCGAAGGGGTGCACGCCGCAGCGAACCGTTCGCTCGGCCTGGGAGCGCTGCTGTTCGGTGTGCGCGCGAGAATGATCCGCGGCACGCTGGCACGCGCCGACACCAGCTCCTATCTGCGTGGACTGCTGGCCGGATCGGAGATCGCCGATGCACTGGCATTGTTCCCTGCCCTGCGCACGACAACAGTGCCGCTGGTCGGATCGGCGCCGGTCTGCCGGCTCTACCAGGCGGCATTGGACGCGCTGGGCATCGCGGCCCGTCCGGTCGCCTCGGCCGACGCGATCGTGCGTGGTTTCTCCGCACTCCACGCGGTTCGCCATCAGTCCTGACAGCGTCTTCCCGTCGCATGCAGCGAGCCGCATGCGGTGGTTCCGGATCCGTGCGGCGTCGCCTCAAACAGTGCTTGTTGCGTCGCAACGTGCGTATTGTCTGATTATATGTTTTTGTACGCTCCACGCCATTAGGAGAGGTCGGGAACGATGCTGGCTGGCAAGGGGAAAATCGCAGGGTGCGTGGGCGCGCTGGCGCTCGCGGTCGCTGGTGCGGCCACCGCGCAGGAGCGGGTCGTCGTCGGCACGCTGGGGGATGGCACCAAGGTGGAATCCATCCTGCTGCGCGATGGCAGCGGCATGCAGGCACGCGTGCTGACGCTGGGCGCCGCGCTGCATTCGCTGGAAGTGCCGGACCGTGAGGGCCGGAACGCCGATGTCCTGCTGGGCGATGCCACGCTGCAGGCCACCCTGGATAATCCGCAGTACTTCGGCACCATCGTCGGACGCTTCGCCAACCGCATCGCGCATGGCCGGTTCACGCTCGATGGCCGCACCTACAGCGTGCCCACCAACAACGGGCCGAACAGCCTGCATGGTGGCGAACGCGGCTTTGACAAGGTGGTCTGGGACATCGTGGAAGTGCGCGCCGACCGTGCCGTCCTGCGCCATGTCAGCCCCGATGGTGACCAGGGTTTTCCCGGCACGCTGACGGTCACGGCCACCTATGCACTGGAAGGTGACGGTCGCCTGGCCATCGAGTACCGCGCAACCACCGATGCACCCACCATCGTCAATCTCAGCAACCACGCCTACTGGAACCTGTCCGGTGAAGGGTCTGGCACGGCGATGGACCACGAACTGATGATCGCCGCCGATGCCTATACGCCGGTCGACGCCACCCTGATCCCGACCGGCGTGCTGCAACCGGTGGAAGGCACTGTCTTCGACTTCCGCAAGCCCAAGCCGATCGGCCGTGACCTGCGACGTGGCGACGAGCCGCAGCTGCTGCATGGACAGGGCTATGACCACAACTGGGTCATCAGCCGCGCTCCCAGCCGCGAACCGCGCGAAGTCGCGCGGGTACATGATCCCCGCTCCGGCCGTGTGATGTCGCTGCAGTCCACGCAGCCAGGGCTGCAGTTCTATTCCGGCAATTTCCTTGACGGCAGCACCGTCGGCAAGGGCGGTCATGTCTACCGCCAGGGCGATGCCATCGCCCTGGAACCGCAGCTGTTCCCGGATACGCCCAACCAGCCCTCGTTTGGTTCGGCACGCCTGGCGCCCGGAGAAACGTATGTGAACCGCATCGTTTATCAGTTCTCGACCGACCGGGACGCTCAGAAGCACCGTTGACCCCGGCCTCTGCCGGCGCCCCATGCCAACCCGGCGCGATGGCCTCGGCCGTCGCGGATGCCGACGGCATGCCCATTGCCCGGACGACACAGGTCGTCCCACGAAAGGAGTTGCACCCCATGCGAAAGTGGCTTTCCCCCCTGTTGGCGACGCTGCTCGCTGTCTCACCGATGGCACAGGCCGCCGACGGCCAGCGCTGGTCGGCCGCCGAGGCCGAGAGCTGGTATGCGAAGCAGGACTGGCTGGTGGGTGCGAACTACTCAACCTCCACCGCCATCAACCAGCTGGAGATGTTCCAGGCCGCCACCTTCGATCCGGCGAAGATCGACCGCGAGCTCGGTCTTGCCCGTGAACAGTTCGGCATGAACACCATGCGCGTGTACCTGCATGACCTGCTCTGGCAGCAGGATCCGAAGGGCTTCCTGCGCCGCGTGGACCAGTTCCTCGACATCGCGGCCAAGCATGGCATCCGCCCGATGCTGGTGCTGTTCGACAGCTGCTGGGACCCGGATCCGGTGCTGGGACCGCAGCGTCGCCCCATCCCGGGCGTGCACAACTCCGGCTGGGTGCAGAGCCCGAGCCGGACGATGCTGGTGGACCCGGCAAATGATGCTCATTTCCGCGCTTACGTGCAGGGCGTCATCGGTGCCTTCGCCAAGGACAAGCGCGTGCTGGCCTGGGACCTGTGGAACGAGCCGGACAACCCCGGTGGCGGCAACTACATCGACAAGCAGCTGGACGGCGAGCAGGCGCGCATCGCCGAACTGCTGCCGAAGATCTTCGACTGGGCACGTTCGCAGAAGCCGGTGCAGCCGCTGACCAGCGGCGTATGGATCGGCGACGACTGGTCGCCCGGTGCCGCCTCGCTGACCTCCATCCAGCGCACCCAGCTGGAGCAGTCCGACGTCATCACCTTCCACAACTACGAACAGCCTGAAGCCTTCGAGTCCCGCATCGCCCAGCTGCGCAAGCACGGCCGTCCGCTTATCTGCACCGAATGGCTCGCCCGCGGCGCAGGTTCCAACGTGGACACCATCCTGCCGATCGCCCGTCGCGAGAACATCGGCATGATCAACTGGGGCTTCATCGACGGTGCCATCCAGACCCGCTTCCCGTGGGACAGCTGGCAGCGTCCGTACACGATGGAAGAGCCCACCGTGTGGTTCCACGATCTGCTCAAGGCCGACGGCACGCCGTACCGCGCCCGCGAAGCAGAACTGTTCCGCACGCTTGCCGAAACCCCGCGCAACGCCGTAACCACCCCCTGAACCCACTGTCCCCGGCCGCCTGATGGCGCCGGGGATCCACGCACCGTGCCCTCTTTCCGGAATCCGGAGACACCGCCATGAACCTTCGTTCCCATCGCTCTCTGCTGTCCCTTGCGATCCTTTCCGCACTCGCCGTGCCGACGCTGTCACTGGCCCAGGAGCGCACCACCCGCACGCCTGCGGCCCCCGCGGCAACCCCGCCCTCCTCCACGCCCAGCACCACCGAACTGGACACCGTGGTGGTGACGGCGTTGCGGCAGAGCCTGCAGACCGCGCAGACGATGAAGCAGGAAGCGGACATGGTGGTCGATTCCATCGTCGCCGAGGACATCGGCAAGCTGCCCGACAACAGCGTCGCCGATGCACTGCAGCGCATCACCGGCGTGCAGGTGTCACAGGGCGGCCAGGGCGAGACGACCGGCGTGGTGATCCGTGGCCTGCCGAACCTGATCACCACCCTCAACGGCCGCGAGATCTTCAGCAGTTCCGGCCGCGGCTATGCCTTCCAGAACCTGCCCGCCACCGCGATCAAGTCACTCAACGTCTACAAGAGCAGCGAAGCCAGCCTGCCGCTGGGCGGCATCGCCGGCCTGGTGGACATCGAACTGCGTCGCCCGCTGGATTTTGATGGCGCCGAGATCGCCGGCACCGTCACCGGCACGCACAGCAAGTACGGCGGCGATGTCGATCCCAGCGCAAGCCTGATGCTCAGCAACCGCTGGGATACCGATGCCGGCCAGTTCGGTGCGCTGGTGAACGTCGGCTACGTGGGCAAGCGCTATGCCTACGACGCGGTGTGGGGCGACTTCCCGAAGGTCCTCAACGACGCCGACGGTACGCCGATGCGCACCGAGGATGGCAACCTGGTCGCGGCCCCGAATGGCTGGGGTACCAACTACAGCCATGGCGATCGCGACCGCAGCGCGTTCAACTATGCGCTGCAGTGGAAGCCCAACGATCGCACCGAGGTCTACCTGGAAGGTCTGTACGACTACATCCGCGACGACTACGACCAGGCATTCCTGTTCAGCTTCCCTGTCGGCGAAGTGCAGCCGACCCAGCTCGGCGTCGGCAGCACCTGCTATCCCAACCGGCTGGATGGCCCGCTGTACGGGCAGACGATCTGTGATGCCAGCAGCGGCACCTGGACCGGCGACACCTACGCCGCCAGCAGCACGCAGGCGCACAAGCAGCGCGGCCAGGACATCCAGAACGCCCTGGGCCTGAAGTGGGATGGCGACCAGCTGCATCTTTCCACCGAACTGTCGCGCACGTCCGGCTACTACCGCGACGAGAACTTCATCATCGATACGTTCCTGAGCGGCCCGATCACCACGGTGTGGGACGGCACGTCGGGCAAGCACCAGAACTGGTACCTGGCGGGCAATCCGGCCAGCGATCCGTCGCGCCATTACCTCAACGGCCTGTTCCAGACCTGGGGCGAATCCCGCGGCGAAGAAAACAGCTGGCGCGGCGATGGACGCTTCGAGTTCCTCGATGGCCCGATAGCCAACGTGCAGTTCGGCCTGCGTTATGCAGACCGCACCGCGAGCGCCAAGGGCAGCGTTGAAATCAATACGCCACCTCCGGGAGGCGCAGGCACTGGCAACATCACCGCCAATCCCAATCCGGCCAACCAGGTCGTCGGCCTGTTCCCGGCGTCCAGCTTCTTCTGCAACAAGCGTGGCAATGCGGCGCTGAAGCAGCCGTTCCTGGCACCCTGCTACGACTACCTGATCGACAACGCCGACGCATTGCGCGCTTACTACGGCCTGCCGGACGGGTTGGCGGCGGAGAATCCCGGCCGCTTCTTCGACATCGAAGAGCGCAAGGCCGCCGGCTACCTGCAGGCGAAATATGATTTCGACCTGTTCGGCATCCGCGCCGACGGCCTGGTCGGCGTGCGCATGGAGAAGATCAAGCGCGAACTGAACGCGTTCTCCTTCGACGCCAGCACCGGCGTGTACAGCGCCATCACCCGCAACACCGAAGACACCAACACGCTGCCCAATGCCAGCCTGAACCTGCATTTCAGCGATGCCTGGCAGCTGCGCCTGGTGGCGGCCAAGACCCTGAGCTACCCGGATTTCGGCGCGCTCAACCCCTCCATCTCGCTCAACCCGGGCACGGTGAACCGCGCCGGCGTCGCCAGCAGCGGCAACCCGGACCTGAGCCCGATCGAATCGACGAACTACGACGCTTCGCTGGAGTGGTACTTCTCGCCGGTGGGCTACGCCAGCGCGGGCGTGTTCTACCGCGACATCGACGGCTACATCCAGAACTACATCACCAACGTCGAAATCGCCGGCGAAGTCTACGACCTGTCCTCGCCGCAGAGCGCTGGCAGCGGCCACCTGCAGGGCGTGGAACTGGCCTGGCAGCAGACCTTCGATTTCCTGCCGGGTGCCTGGAGCGGCCTGGGTGCACAGCTGAACTACACCTACATCGAAGGCGATACCCGTTCGCCGGAGTTCCTGGGCGGCCCGGTCATCTCCCGTCCGCTGCAGAACGTGTCGAAGAACAACTACAACGCCGTGCTGTTCTACGAGAACTTCGGCCTGTCCGCGCGACTGGCCTACGGTTACCGCAGCCGCTACATCGATTTCTTCACCCAGCCCACCGTGGCCGGCACCGAAGATCAGGTGGAAGCGGCCAGCTCGCTGGATTTCTCGGTCAGCTACGACGCCACCCCGCGCACCACGGTGGTGTTCTCGGCCACCAACCTGCTGGGCAACAACCTGCACCAGTACTGGGGCAGCGGCAACTCGCGTCCGCGTGACATCCGCTTCCAGGACAAGACCCTCGGTCTGGGCCTGCGGTTCAAGCTGTGATGCACGGAACGATACCAATGCCCCCAGCCGTGCTATATCCCTTTTGTCGGATAATACGAGTGGCCGCAGCATGCGGCACGCTCAGCCAGAGGGGTTCCAGTGAAGCAGATCGCGGTACGCAATCTCTACGACCAGGTCATCCAGCAGATCGGCAGGAAGATCGTCAGCGGCGACATCAAGCCGGGCGACTTCCTGCCGCGCGAGGAACTGCTGGCGCAGAACATGGCGGTCAGCCGCACGGCGCTGCGCGAAGGGCTGAAGGTGCTGGGCTCCAAGGGCCTGATCGAAACGAAGCAGAAGACCGGTACGCGGGTGCGCGAGCCCCGCTACTGGAACCAGCTGGACGCAGACATCCTCGCCTGGCGGTGCGCTTCGATGCCGACCCAGGACTTCGTGGAGAAGCTGGTGGAGATGCGCGAGATCATCGAGCCGGCGGCCGCTGCGGCAGCCGCACGCCACCGCTCGCCCGCGCAGCTGGCCCGCATCAAGGCGGCGTACCAGGCGATGGCCGACGCCGTCGACCAGGATGCGTGGGCGAAGGCGGACCTGGAATTCCACGAGTGCGTGCTGGAGGCGACCAACAACGAGCTGGTGCGCTCGTTGTTCTCGGTCATCGAAGCCGCACTGGGATCGTTCTTCCTGCTCTCGGCCCAGACAGCGGCGAATTTCAAGTATTCGCTGCCGCGCCACTTCGATGTGTACGACGCAATCCGGCTGAAGCAGCCGGATACCGCGCGCGAAGCGATGCTCGGCATGATCGCCGACTCGCGCGTCAATCTCAGGGGACGAGGACGTTCCCGCAAACCCATTCGTTGACGGAGTCCGCATGAATACCGCCTGGATGCAACCCCTCCCCCTGGTTGCGATCCTGCGCGGGCTCACCCCGCAGGAAGCGCCGGCCATCGGTGCGGCACTGGCCGAAGCCGGCTTCCGCATCCTCGAAGTCCCGCTCAACTCACCGCAGCCGCTGGAGAGCATCGAACTGCTGGCCAAGGCGCTGGGCGACTACTGCCTGGTGGGCGCGGGCACCGTGCTCACCACCGGCCAGGTGCAGGACGTGGCCAATGCCGGCGGTCGTCTGATCGTCATGCCGCATGCCGATACCGAGGTGATCTCCACCGCGCACGCGATGGGCCTGCGCTGCACGCCCGGCGTGGCTACGCCCACCGAAGCCTTCGCCGCACTGCGCGCCGGTGCCGACGCGCTGAAGATGTTCCCGGCCGAGCAGCTCCCGCCATCCGTCCTCAAGGCCTGGCGCAGCGTGCTCCCGGCCGGCACCGGCCTGCTGCCGGTCGGCGGCATCACTCCCGAGGGCATGGCCGTGTACCGCAAGGCCGGTGCAGCCGGCTTCGGCATCGGCTCCGCGCTGTATGCGCCCGGCACCCCGGCGGCCGAAGTGGCACGGCGCGCGCGCGCTTTCATCGACGCCTGGAATACGACGAACACGGACCCCCACGCATGAAGATCACCGCAATAACCACCTTCCTGGTACCGCCACGCTGGCTGTTCGTGCGCATCGACACCGATGCGGGCATCAGCGGCTGGGGCGAGCCCATCGTTGAAGGCCGCGCGCATACCGTCGCGGCCGCGGTCGACGAACTGTCCGATTATCTGATCGGCAAGGATCCCCGGCATATCGAAGACCACTGGAACGTGCTCTACCGTGGGGGTTTCTATCGCGGCGGGCCGATCCTGATGAGCGCGCTGGCGGGCATCGACCAGGCGCTTTGGGATATCCACGGCAAGGCGCTGGGTGTGCCGGTGCACACACTGCTGGGCGGCCCCGTACGCGACCGCATCCGGGTGTATTCCTGGATCGGCGGCGACCGGCCGGCCGATACCGCGCGCGCGGCAAGCGAAGCGGTGGCGCGCGGCTTCACCGCGGTCAAGATGAATGCCACCGAAGAGGTGCAGTTCGTTGATTCGCACGACAAGGTCACCCGTGTGCTGGAGAACGTGCAGGCGGTGCGTGACGCCGTCGGCCGCGACGTAGGCCTTGCGGTGGACTTCCACGGCCGCGTGCACAAGCCGATGGCCAAGGTGCTGATGCGCGAACTGGAACCGTTCGGGCTGATGTTCATCGAAGAGCCGGTGCTGTCGGAACACCTGGAAGCGATCCCCGAGCTGGCCGCACTGTCCCCGGCGCCCATCGCGCTGGGCGAACGGCTGTATTCGCGTTTTGATTTCAAGCGCGTGCTGCAGGCCGGCGGCGTGGACATCCTGCAGCCGGATCCTTCGCACTCCGGCGGCATCACCGAGACCCGCAAGATCGCTGCAATGGCCGAAGCCTACGATGTGGCGCTCGCCCTGCACTGCCCCCTCGGTCCCATCGCGCTGGCGGCCAACCTGCAACTGGACGCGGTCTGCTACAACGCCTTCATCCAGGAGCAGAGCCTGGGCATCCACTACAACGCCAGCAACGACCTGCTGGATTACCTGGTCGACCGCACGCCGTTCGATTACAAGGACGGTTACGTGAAGATTCCGGACGGCCCGGGACTGGGCATCGAGATCAACCAGGACTACGTGGACGAGCGTGCCGCCGAAGGCCATCGCTGGCGCAATCCCATCTGGCGCCACGCCGATGGCAGCCTGGCGGAATGGTGAGCACCATGTCTCCACAGTCTCCCTCCCCCGTGGATGTCATGGCACGCTATCCCAGCCTTGCCGGCCGCGCCGTACTGATCAGCGGTGGTGCCACCGGCATCGGTGCCAGCTTCGTCGAACACTTCGCCCGCCAGGGCGCGCGTGTTGCTTTCCTGGATATCGACGATGCCGGCGCGCAGGCCCTGCTTGAGGCACTGGGCGACATGGCCCATGCGCCTGTCTACCTGCGCTGCGATGTGACCGACCTGGATGCCCTGCAGGCGGCCATCGCCGAAGCACGCACGCGCATCGGCACGATCTCCGTGCTGGTCAACAACGCCGCCAACGATGGCCGGCATGCGTTGGCCGACACCACTGCGGCCGATTTCGACCGCAACGTGGCCGTGAACCTGCGCCACCAGTACTTCGCCATCCAGTCCGTGGTGGAGGACATGCGCGCCCTCGGCGGGGGTTCCATCATCTGCCTGGGCTCCACCGGCTGGATGATCAAGAACAGCGGCTACCCGATGTACGCCATGGCCAAATCAGCCGTGCACGGACTGGTCAACGGCCTGGCCCGCGAACTGGGCCGCGATCGCATCCGCATCAACGCGCTGGTGCCCGGCTGGGTCATCACCGAGAAGCAGCAGCGGTTGTGGCTGGATGCCGAAGGCGAAGCCGAGCTGCGCCGCGCCCAGTGTCTGCCCGGTTACCTGCAGGCCGACGACCTGGCGCGCGCAGCCCTGTTCCTGGCGGCCGATGACAGCCACATGTGCACCGGCCAGGACTTCATCGTTGACGGTGGCTGGGTGTGAGCACGCACGGCGACATCGTCGTACCGGCGGGCAACCAGCTGGGCGAAGGCGTGCTGTGGTGCGAACGCGAGCAGGCGCTGTACTGGACCGACATACACGCGGCGCAGCTGTGGCGCCACCGGCCTGCCGATGGCGATACCCGCCAGTGGCCGCTGCCGGAGCGCCTGGCCTCGTTCGCGCTGTGCGAGGCCGACGGCTGGCTGCTGTTGGCGCTTGCCTCACGGCTGGCGTTCTTCCACCCCGGACGCAACGAACTGCGCGAGCTGCATCGCCTGGATGCGGTTCCGGAAACGCGCGCCAACGACGGCGCGTGCGACCGCCAGGGGCGCTTCGTGTTCGGCATGCTGCACGAACCTGCGCAGGGACCGAAACAGGCAGTCGGCACGTTCCACCGCCTGCATTCGGACCTTTCGCTGGAAACACTGCCGCTGCCGCGCGTGGCCATCTCCAACAGCATCGCCTTCAGCCCCGATGGCGCCACGATGTACTTCTGCGATTCGCTGCAGAAAACCATCCAGCGCTGCGGGTACGGCGACACGCTGGGTCCGGCCACGACCTTCGTGGACCTCCGCGATGAGGACGGCGAGCCGGATGGCAGCGCGGTGGATGCCGAAGGTGGGCTGTGGAATGCCCGCTGGGGCGGTTCGCGCGTGGTGCGCTACCTGCCCGACGGACGCGAGGACCGGCGTCTTCCTGTCGACACCGCGCAACCCACCCGCCCCGTGTTCGGCGGCAGCACACTGACAACGCTGTACATCACCAGCGCGCACGACGGCATGGATGCCGCCACGCGCACGCACGATCGCCATGCTGGCGACCTGTTCGCCTTCATGCCCGGCATTGCCGGGCTTTCCGAACCCCGGTTCGCCGGCAACCCCGACGCCTTGCCGCCTCGCTGACACCGCGCACCACCCTGCGGAGATTCCATGAGCCTTTCCACCCTAGATATCAGCATCGTGCTGGCCTACCTGGCCGGCATCTTCATCCTCGCGCAGTGGGTATCGCGCGAAAAAGCCGGCCACCAGAAGTCCGCACAGGATTACTTCCTGGCCAGCCGCAGCCTGCCGTGGTGGGCCATCGGCGCATCGTTGATCGCGGCCAACATCTCGGCCGAACAGATCATCGGCATGTCCGGCTCCGGCTACGCGATCGGCCTGGCTATCGCCTCTTACGAATGGATGGCCGCACTGACGCTGCTGATCGTCGGCAAGTGGTTCCTGCCCATCTTCCTGCGCAACGGCATCAACACCATGCCGCAGTTCCTCGAGGAGCGTTACGGCAACCGCATCCGCACGCTGATGGCCGTGTTCTGGCTGGGCCTGTACGTGTTCGTCAACCTGACCTCGATCCTGTGGCTCGGCTCCATCGCCATCGCCCAGGTCGCCGGCATGGACCAGACGCTGGCGCTGTTCCTGCTGGGTGCGTTCGCCCTGGCCTACCAGCTGTATGGCGGGCTGAAGGCGGTGGCGCTGACCGACATCGTGCAGGTCTCGCTGCTGGTGCTGGGCGGGCTGCTGGTCACCGGCATCACCCTGGGCCAGATCGGCGGTGGCAGCATCGTGGATGGCTTCACGACACTGTGGCAGCAGCATCCGGAAAAGTTCGAGATGATCCTGGACAAGGACAATCCGTTCTACAAGGATCTGCCCGGCCTGTCGGTGCTGCTGGGCGGCCTGTGGATCGCCAACCTGAGCTACTGGGGCTTCAACCAGTACATCATCCAGCGCGCGCTGGCGGCGAAGGACCTGCGCGAGGCACAGAAGGGCGTGGTGTTCGCTGCCTTCCTGAAGCTGCTGATCCCGGTCATCGTGGTGCTGCCCGGCATCGCGGCGGTCATGCTGGCGCCGCAGCTGGAGCGCCCCGACGAAGCGTATCCGACCATGCTGCGGCTGCTGCCCAGTGGCGTGCTGGGCCTGGTGTTCGCCGCACTGGTGGCGGCAATCGTGGCGTCGCTGGCCTCCAAGATCAATTCGGTGGCGACCATCTTCACCCTGGATTTCTACGCCAAGCGCGCACCGGATGCATCGCAGGCGAAGCTGGTGCGCGTCGGCCGCATCGCTGCCGGCGTTTCCATCATCATCGCCGTGCTGACCGCACGCCCGCTGCTGGGCGGCTTCGACCAGGGCTTCCAGTACATCCAGGAGTTCACCGGCTTCTTCACTCCTGGCATCGTGGTGATCTTCCTGCTGGGCCTGTTCTGGAAGCGTGCCAATGAAGCCGGCGCGCTGGCGGCGGCGATCGGCTCGTTCGTGCTGTCGCTGGTGCTGAAGCTGGCGTGGCCGGAGCTTCCCTTCATGGACCGCATCGGCCTGGTATTCCTGCTGACGCTGGCACTGGGCGTCGGCGTCGCGCTGGCCACATCCGCCCGCAGCGCGAGCGACCGCATCCGCACCGACGACGTCAGCTACGCCACCGCGCCCTCCTTCAACATCGCCTCGCTGGCCGTGCTGGCCATCCTGGTGGCGCTGTACGCAACCTACTGGTGATCGCAATGGCCCATCTGCCTGCACGCTTCCCGTTGCCCACCCGCCCACTACGCACGCTGCTGCTTGCCAGTCTGTTGTCCGCAGGGTTGCCGGCGCTGGCCGCCGACATACGCTGGGGCGACACGGTCACCATCGTCGAGCAGGATGCCGGCTGGGGCCGCATGACGCGGCTGGCCGATGGCCGCTGGCTGGCGGTAACCACGCGCTTCCATGCGGGCCAGCCCACCACCCTGGCCGTGTCGGCCAGCGATGACAACGCACGCACCTGGACGCCGATCTCCAGCGTTGCCGAGGCCGATCGCAAGATCGACAACGGTGAACTGCTGGTGCTGCCCGATGGCCGCGTGCTGCTGGCGATGCGCTCGCTGGTCGATGGTGCGTCGTATCGCCTGCACCTGTACGCCAGCGATGACAAGGCACGCAGCTGGACGTTCCTGAGCACCATCGCGCAGAACGAATCGCCTGCGGGACGCGAGGATCGCGGCGTGTGGGAACCGGTGTTGACGGTGCTTGATGATGGCACGCTGTCGGTGGTGTACGCCGACGAAACCCGTGCCGATGAAACACCGGCCTACAACCAGGTGGTGTCGCAGCGGCTTTCCCGCGATGGCGGACGCAGCTGGAGTCCGGTCGCCACGATCGCCAACGAGCCGGGCGGCGGCAAGCTGCGGCCCGGCATGCCGGTGATGGCGCGGCGTCCGCAGGGTGGTTACCTGATGGTGCTGGAAACCTGTGGCGAAGATCCGCAGTGCCCGGTGTCGTACAAGGTCTCGCCCGATGGGCAGACCTGGACGGAAGGCCTCGGCACGCCACTGGCGGACCAGCGCTGCGGCCCGCATGTCATGACCACGCGACGCGGCACGATGTTCGTCACTTCCTGCCTGAACCAGATCAGCTGGAGCGATGACGGTGGCGAGCGCTGGCAGCGCATCGCCGAGCCTGCATGGCCCATTGGATTCAAGCATTCCTGGCCGGCCGTGGTCGAGCTCGGGCCGGACGAACTCGGCGTCATCAACGCCACCGAAGGCGGCCGCGTGCAGATCCGTTTCGGCCACTGGTAGCCCACGCACCCCGCAGCGGCCTGGACGACCGGTCCGCTGCTGCAGGGTGCCCGGCCGTCATCCGGCCGATCCACCGCCAAGGCCCGACGCGGCCCTGGCCAGCAGGTACGCCGTGGTCAGGCAGGTGAGTTCCTTTTCCAGGTGTCCTGCAAGCGCCAGTGGCGCATGGCCCTCCAGCAGCGCGCGGACGGGGCCGACCATGGCGCCCAGCACCATGGCCGCGACCGTCTGTGGATCGTCGATGCGCGGACCGCGCATGGCGGCCAGCATCCCGGCCACCGCCGCGACCATGCGGCCGTTGATCTGCGCCACCAGCGCCGGACCCCCGCGCTCGGCGGCTACCGCGTACAGCGCCCTGGATTCGTCCGGATTGGCGAGCTTCACCTTCAGGAACCCGCGCACAAGCGGCTCCATCATCTCTGCAGCGGACGCGCCGCGGGCAGCCTCGCAGACCTGCTCGACAGCACGCGCGACGTCCTCCAGATGGCGTTGCAGCACGGCCGCGAGCAGCGCATCCCGGTTCGGGTAGTACTGGTAAAGACTGCCTACCGAAACGCCGGCCCGTTCGGCGACCCGGGTGGTGGTGCAGCGCGCCAGTCCCTCGCCGACGAGAACCTGAATCACCGCGCCGTGCAGCGCCTCCACGGTGGCGGCAGATCGACGCTGCAGGGGCGTTTTTCGGGGCCTGAGCGGTAGCGACATCGTCTGTGCCGAATGCGAATTCCAATTCCGAAGGATCCTTCATATCGTGAGTGGACACAACCACGACGCGGGGAGAACAGCATGAGCAATCCACAGGCGGGCAGCTATCGGCTGGGCGACAGGCAGGTGAACCGCATGGGCTATGGCGCCATGCAGCTCGCCGGTGCCAACGCCTTCGGCCCGCCGGGCGACCGCGACGCCGCCATCGCCGTATTGCGCTCAGCCATTGAACAGGGCGTCGACCATATCGATACCAGCGACTTCTACGGCCCGCACATCACCAACCAGCTTATCCACGAAGCGCTGTTTCCCTATCCCGCCAGACTCACGCTGGTGACCAAGATCGGCGCACGACGCGGCAGCGACGGTGCATGGCTGCCCGCTTCCAGCGCCGCGGAGCTTGAATCGGCGGTGCAGGACAACCTGCGTCATCTGGGGCTGGACGTCCTGGATGTCGTGAATCTGCGCATCATGTTCGACATGAGGGGCCCCAGCGAAGGATCGATCGCGGAACAGATCGACACCCTGGCGGCACTGCAGCGCGATGGTCTGGTGAAGCACATCGGGCTCAGCAACGTCACCGCGGCCCAGGTGGCCGAAGCACGCAGCCGGGTGGAGATCGCCTGCGTGCAGAACATGTACAACATCGCCCACCGCACCGACGATGCGCTGATCGATGAACTGGCGCGCGACGGTATCGCCTACGTCCCCTTCTTCCCGCTGGGCGGCTTCTCTCCGCTGCAGTCGTCCACCCTGGCCGAGGTTGCCGGCCGCCTCGGCGCCACGCCGATGCAGGTCGCGCTGGCCTGGCTGCTGCAGCGTTCCCCCAACATTCTGCTCATTCCCGGTACGTCCTCCGTCGCGCACCTGCGCGACAACATCCAGGCGGCCGGCCTGCGGTTGCCGCCCGAGGCGGTCGACGCGCTGGACGCCATCGCAGCACCACGGGGCGACAGCGGCGCACGGGACGCCCGCCCGGCCTGAGCGACGGCATCGAGGGCAGTCACCGGGCGCGCGACACCGCCCCGGTCGGCTGTCTGGCGAGGTATTCGCTCACGCCGCGGGCACGTCGTACTCTGTCAGCATCATCCTGTCCCTTGGCACGGAACGCTGCAGATGTCGCCCGTCTCCCGATTCCTGACCCTGCAGCGCCTGATCATCGGCCTGGCGACCCTCTCCGCTGCCGTCATGCTGCTCAATGCGGTGATCGCCAGCTACCAGGTACAGCGCCAGCAACTGGTTGAAAGCACCCTGGAAGCCAACCGGGTGTATGCCAGCAAGCTGGCACAGACCACCCATCATTTCCTGGTCTCCGCCCAGCAGCAGCTGGCCTACAGCGCGCGCATGATCGGCAGCAACCCGTCGTTGCCGGACATCCACAGCATCGAGGCCCGTCGGCTCAATACACAGACGTCGTCCTTCAATTCAATCGTCGTGGTCGGCAGCGACAGCCGGGTACTGGCGACTGCGCCGCACCTGCCGGCCCTGCAGGGAAAACGCCTGTCCAACGTCGCCAACACCCTGGCCATCACGCGCCGCGCGCCGCTGGTCAGCGACCCCTACGTGTCGGCCACCGGGAAGCTGGTACTGACCATTTCCCATCCCATCCACAGCGCCGACGGTGAGTATCTGGGCTACGTCACCGCATCGATCCACCTCAAGGAACAGAACATACTGCACACGCTGCTGGGCACCCATTACTACCGCGACGGGTCCTACCTGTATGTCGTGGGCCGTGACGGCAGCCTGCTGTACCACCCCGAAGCCAACCGCGTGGGCGAATCCGCACTGCAGAACGCAGCCGTAAGGGCGGTGCGGCGCGGTGAGGCCGGTGCCCTGCATGCCGTCAACAGCCACGGCGTGCACATGCTCGCCGGCTACGCGCCGATCCCGGCGGTGGGCTGGGGGGTGGTGGCGCAGCGGCCGGTCGCCGCAACGCTGTCACCGTTGCAGCATCTCACCCGCACCGTGCTGCGCAATGCCGCGCCGCTGGGCATCGTCTCGCTGGTCTTCATCTGGTTTTTCTCCCGCAGGATCGCCAGGCCGCTGTGGGAGCTGGCGCGCAACGTGCAGAACCCGGACGTATCGCAGGCGATCTCCAAGGTCACCGCAGTGCATTCCTGGTACTACGAAGCAGCCCAGCTGCGACGCGCGGTGCTGGGCAGTTTCCGCACCTTCAACGACCGCATCGGCCAGTTGGGACGCGATGCACTGACGGACCCGCTGACCGGCCTGTTGAACCGCCGCGGACTGGAACACGCGCGCAGCGAGCTGATCGGCTCCGGCCTGTCGTTCGGCGTGGTCGCGCTGGACCTGGACCACTTCAAGAAGATCAACGACCAGCATGGGCATGCCGCGGGCGATACGGTCATCGCCGGCCTGGGAGAACTGATGCGCCAGGGCGCACGCAGCGAAGATGTCCTGGCGCGTGTGGGTGGCGAGGAGTTTCTGATCCTGCTGCCGGGCGTCGACCTGGAAGGCACCACCGCCGCTGCCGAACGGCTTCGCGCACGCGTGAGTGATGCCTCGCTCATCCCTGGCACACGGGTAACCGTTTCGGCGGGCGTCAGCCACCACCCACAGACGCATGTGGATCCCGACCGCGCCATCCGCCAGTCCGACAAGGCGCTCTACAGCGCGAAGCTGGAGGGGCGCGACCGGGTGTCGGTATATCGCAGCCGCTCGCCGGGCTGATTCAAGGGACACCTGCACACCGCAGGGACATCGGCCTGCCGATGATGGACGTCCCACCGCATTCCCGCCCCCCCGCATGGCCACTCCGTCCGGCTCCCGCCTCGTCATCTACGCCGCGCTGGTGGGCAACCTGGCCATCGCGGTCGCCAAGTTCATCGCCGCCTGGCTGTCGGGCAGCTCGGCCATGCTCAGCGAGGGCGTGCATTCACTGGTTGATACCACCAATGAGCTCCTGCTGCTGTACGGCCTGCACCGCGCCGAGCAGAAGCCGGACACCATGCATCCGTTCGGTCACGGGCGCGAGCTGTACTTCTGGAGCTTCATCGTCGCCCTGCTGGTGTTCGCCGCGGGTGCCGGAGTATCCGCCTACGAAGGCATCCAGCATATCCGCCATCCCGAACCCGCCAGCAATCACACGGTCAGCTACATCGTGCTGGGCATTTCCTTCCTGTTCGAAGGCACTTCATGGTGGATCGCGCTGCGCGAGTTCCGGGCCAGCAAAGGCTCGCTGGGCTACTTCGAGGCCTTCCGTCGCAGCAAGGATCCCTCCACGTTCACCGTGTTGCTGGAAGACAGCGCCGCCCTGCTCGGTCTGGGCTTCGCGATGCTCGGCCTGCTCGCCGCGCAACTGCTGGAGATGCCGGTCCTGGACGGCGTGGCGTCGCTATGCATTGCCGCCGTACTGGCAATGACGGCGTTCCTGCTGGCGCGCGAAACCAAGGACCTGCTGGTGGGTGAACCCGCGCAGCCGCGCGTTGCGCGACACATCCTGGCGGTTGCCAACGCCGATCCCGATCTGCGCAGCGCCAACGGCGTGACCACCATGCAGATGGGACCGAACCAGGTGATCGCGATGCTGAGCGCGGAGTTCGAGGACGACCGCACGACGCCGCAGATCGAGGCCTGCATCACCCGTATCGAACGATCGGTGAAGCGCGATCATCCGGAGCTGGTGGCCGTGTTCATCAAGCCGCAGACACCCGAGGTTTTCCAGGCACGCCGGGCGGCGCTCGACGCAGCCGAGCCGTCCGACTGACGCGCGGATCCACTGCGCCGGGACGGGCACCCGGGTTCAGCGGAAGTAAAACCACTTGACCTGCCTACCTACTAGTCGGTATACATTCAGTCGTCCGATATAAAGGGTTACGTCAGGCCAGGTGCAAAGACTTGAGCGCGCTCTTAATAAAGCGGAAGCCTACCTTTTAGTTGATATACAAGCGAATTTTTTCCACAAGAGAAGCCAGCATGACCTCCTCGCATCCCCTCTCCGTTCCCTCGATCAGCCGCTGGCTGCGGAACTATTACGTCCTGCGCGCGGGCGTCTCAATGCTCTGGATCGCCTTGGCCGTCTCCATCGGCATCCATGATCCGGCCGTGGGTGCGGTCCTGCTGGTTGCCTATCCGGCCTGGGATGCCTTCGCCAATTACCTGGATGCCCGCAGGAGCGGCGGACTGCGCAACAGCCCGCCGCAGCTGCTCAACACCGTTGTCAGCATCATCGCCGCCCTCGCTCTGGGCTGGGCACTTACCCGCGGCATGTCGACCGCCATCAAGGTGTTCGGTGGCTGGGCCATCTTCGCCGGCGTGCTTCAGCTGGTCACGGCAGTACGGCGTTGGAAAACAGCAGGCGGCCAGTGGGCGATGGTGCTCAGCGGCGCACAGTCGGCGGCCGCCGGCGTCTTTTTCTTCAAGCAGGCCACGAGCGGCATTCCACTGAACGTCGCCACGGTGGCGCCCTATGCCGGCCTCGGCGCCGTGTACTTCCTGATTTCCGCGATCTGGCTGCAGCGCGGCCTGTTCAAAAGCCAGTCCAGTACAGATGACCCGACCTGAGGCGTGCGCCTTCGTTGAAAAACGCAGGCCGGCATTTTCCGGATCATGAGCATCACTCCCGCATCGGCGGCTTCAGATGCCTGAAAGGCCTACGCTTGGCGGACGCGCGGCATCATGCCCCAGCGGGTATTTCTTCTCGCCTGCCAGCACCGCCAGCCGCACCCGTTGGCCGCTGGCATCCTGCTGCGCCAGACGGTTTTCCGGCGGCGGCAAGGGGCAGGTGGCGAAGTCCGTGTAGGCGCAGGGCGGGTTGTAGGCACGATTGAAGTCCAGCACCACGGTACCGTCTGCCGCGACCGGGTCCGTATGTAGATAGCGCCCGACGCCATAGGTCTGCCGGCCGGTGCTCCTGTCCTGGAACATCAGGTTCAAGCCCTTTGCGGGGTCGCCCAGCGCTTCCAGCCGCCACTGCCGTCCTTCCTTCTCGAAAAGCACATAGCCCGGATTCGGACTGTCGGCAACATCGCCGATCACGTTCACGATCGGCAGGGTCCTGCCCGCCGGATGCGCAACGAAGCGCGCCTGCACACGCCAGTCTTCATCGGCCGGGAAGAAATCCAGACCGGCGAAATCCAGACGTGCCGGCGCATCGGCATGACGCACCCGCAGGGCCAGGCGCGGGCCGCGCCGGATCGCGGTGATCTGGCCCTTGCCTTGGTCATACGCCAGCGTGGTACCACCGCCGGGTCCTTGCGGATTCAAGCGCACTTCGCCCTGCACGGGGCTACCGTCAACGGTGATCAGCGCACCCTCGGCTGGCTTGAAATACAGCTCGTCACCGCGCCGTTCCACCTCCGCCAGGTGGTCCGGTGCGATGGCCAGGCGGATGTCAGCGCTCTCGCTGCCTCCCACGCTCTGCTTTTTCGCTTCAATCCAGTGCAGGCCGGTCAGGCTGATCCAGCCATCGGGCCTGCTCAGGTCCGCGGCACGTTGCTGCACCCATGCCGCATGCTCAGCCGCGAAATCCGACGCAGGGCTCGCCGACGCAGTGGCATCGGTCGTCGGCTTCCCTTGAGGACTGCAGGCCGCTGCCGTGAGCACGAGCAGGAAAGATGAGGCAAGCACGCGTGTCTTCATGGGTTCACCAGTTTTTGGAAATGCCGACGTGGAGGTAACGTCCGTAGGATTCATGCAACGCGCTCAGGTAGCTGCCGGTGGCGCTGAGCGGTGGTTCTTCGTTGAACAGGTTGCGCGCCCCCACTTCCACCGCCGTTCCCTTGAGCCGTCCCTTGTTGAAATCCTTCTTCACCGACAGCGCCCACCGCTGCGTGGACCCCACCACGAAGGGCGTGCGGTCGGCATAGGCTCCGGCAGTCACACTGCCGATGTAGTCATCGCGCAGGCGGACGGTCCAGTCCTGCAGGTTCCAGAGCAAGGTGGCACTGGCACGCCATTCCGGCTTCGCGCCATTGATGCCGACCTCGTTGGCCGCACCCAGGTCCGGCGCGATGATGTTCAACTGGCCGCTGGCGATGGCGGCCGCCACCTGCTGCACCTCGACGGGCTTCTGCTGGGTGTATTCCTTGAGCTGGCTGACGCTGACCAGGAATGCGAAGTTGCCCCACGCTGTGTCCTGCAGACGCCAGTTGAGGTTGTAGTCCACACCCGATGCCGTCAGCGGTCTGCGATTCTGATAGCGGTTGTACACGTGCGTCACAACGCCGGCGGGCGCAAGGCCGGATCCTTCAAACAGTGCGATGTCTTCCGCCGTCACCGCCTCGCGCACCACGTTCGGATTGCTGCTGCCCTCCACCACGCGCAGATAGGCGTCGTACAACACCTCCTCGCCCATGGTGTTGATCGGATTCTCTACTTCCACCCTCCACGCATCCACGCTCAGGCTGATCGACCCCAGGCGGTCAGGCAGGAACCGCGGTTCGAACACCGCGCCCCACGACGATTGCCGGGTCGTTTCCGGTTTGACGTCCTCGCCATAGGAGGTCACCGCGCTCACCGAAGGCTTGACCTGCGAGCCACTGCTGTAGGCATTCAGGCAGGCGCTGTAGTCGGGCTGCGCGCCCTTGGCGATCAAGGCGTGGCAGCGCAGCGCATCGTTGTTGAAGCCGAACCCATAGGTCGGCGGCGAGTTCACCAGCTCCAGTCCCGGGGCACGGAAACCGCCGCTTACCGACCCACGCAACAGCAGGCCGTCATTGACCTTCCAGGCAGCCGCCAGTTTCGGTTTGGCCACCCGGCCGGCGTCGCTGTAGTCCTCCCAGCGGCCTGCGATCTGCAGGTCCAGCGACTGCACCAGCGGCACGCCCTGCGCCGGCGAAATCAGCGGCACGGCAAGTTCGATCAGCGCCGATTTGACGTTGCGGCTGCCACGGACATCCGGCCTGGGACTGTGGGTGAAGAAATTGCTGGCGGCGACCGTGCCGGTATACCAGTCTGTGTAAGGATGGCTCCCATCCACGTTCTGATCGCGATCATCCGCGCGGCTTTCATATCGGTACTCAACGCCGGCGGCGAGACCGATGTCGCCGGCGTACCAGGTAAACAGGTCGGAACGGTTGACCTTGAAATCCCACAGGGCAAGCTCCGTAGTGCCTTCGCGGGTGGCCTCGCCAATGAATGACGAGGTGTCGTAGGGCGTGGCGTCGCCCAGCCGGATGCTGTCCGGATCGCCACCACTGAAGGGGTTGTAGGCACCGGGATCGGTGCGGTTGACCGCAGCGATGAAGGCATCGGTCAGCCCGCCCTGCTGCACGTCGGTGCTGCGCGCACGCGAATACAACAGCGCGGTTTCCCAGTTCCAGCCACTGCCGGTCCATCCGCGCAGGCCCAGCAGGACACGCGACTGGTCGTTGTCCACCTTGACCCGACGGATTCCCGAATCGGCGAACTGGTAATTCAGCAGCCGGATGGCATCGGCACCACGCAGTGCGTCCGGCACCCAGTACGCATCCGGGCGGATATGCAGCAGGAAACCGTCACCACCGAACCCGGATTCACTGCTCACCCAGGATTCGGAGGTGGCGCGGTAGTAACCGAGCTCACCGAACACCTGCAGGTTGTCGTTGAGGTCGAAACGGCCGCTGGCGAAGACGTTCCCCTTGTCGATGGACGGTGCCGAGGTGATGCCCGGCTCGGCCGCCGCATCATAGTGATAGCGGGTCGGCACCGAACCGGATGCCAGTGCGCCGGTAGCCGGATCGACATGCCAGGTGCCGGTACGCCGGCCATCGGCATAGGTCTCGAAATGGCCCCAAGGCGTGCGCGTGCTGAAACCCGAGGTACCGTCCGGATCCGGCACGCTGGTGCCGTCGCCCAACGGCCGGCGGCCGTCGGTGGCGGTGAACCATGCGTCGGAATTGCGCTGCGCCGTGCGTTTGGAAACGCCATACAGCACCGAGATGTTGCCGCGTCCTCCGGCGAAATCCCGGCCGAAATAGCCGTCCAGCGAAAGGTCTTCGCGGTGGCCATCGGTCACCTTGCCGTAGTTCAGCTTGATGCCACCGCCATTTTCAAGATTGCCCGGCGTCACCAGGTCGACCACGCCGGCCACGGCGTCGGACCCATAGATGGACGCGGCGCCATCCAGCAGCAGGTTGACGCGTTCCAGGCCGAACGTCGGAATGGCATTGGCGTTGTAGGTCGTGTCGTCGCCGCTGTTGCTTATCGGATGCTGCACGGTGCGGCGGCCGTTGATGAGCAGCAGGGTGTACTTGGCGCCCAGATTGCGCAGGTTGATGGACCCCACGTCGCCGCGCGCCACATTGGAGTTGCGTCCGGCATTGGTGGTGCCCTTTTCAGTGACGGCGACATCGCCGAACTGCGGCAGGCTGCGGAACAGCTCGTTGCCGTTGGTCGCACCGGTGGAATCGATCTGCTCCCTGTCCACGGCGACCACCGGCAGCGCGGCCTGCGCGCCGCCACCGGCGATCTGCGAGCCGAGTACGGAAACCTTGTCCAGCAAACGCGCATTGGCGCCCTGTGCCTGCGAAGACCGCGGATCCGCCTCTTCCGCCTCCTCTGCGGCATACGCTGCGGGAGCAAGCAGGGTGCACAACGCAAATGCCAGACGACCACGACGCGGTGCACGGCCATGCAGGTCGGACCGCGGATGTTTCGCGGCCGACGGCGAACGGAGGGTGCGCCTCATTCAATATCCCCATGTGATGGCTGAAGGGTCGGAAGGACCCGGATGTTCCGCTGGCGGTCGACGGCCCCGGCAGGTGCCTGCCGACCGGATCGCGGTGTACAGGCGCGCGCCTAGTCGGTCAGGTCCGCATACGCGCGGCGGACGACGCGGCCTTCCAGCTTCTGTTCGTCCTTGACCAGGTTGTAGAGCGGACACGTGGCCTCGACCGACTGCCGCAGCGCGTCGATTTCCTGCTCCGTGGCGGGCGACTGGATCCGCACCTTGTAGCGGATGCCGCTGAAGCGCGCTGGTGAGCTGACGTTGCTGCCGAAGCGCGGACTCAATTGACCATCCACCGTGAGTTCCAGCGAATCCAGCAGCACGTTGCGCGACGCTGCCTGCACCTCGAAGATGTGGGTCAGGCAGGTCCCGGTCACGCCGAGCAGGTGCTCCTCCACTGTCGGGGCCAGTCCATACCCCAGCAGCCCAGGCGCGCTGTCATGCAGTTGCTGGTGGTAGCCGTCCTTGCCCAGGAACACGCGGCGCAGGCCGGTACGCGGTTCAACATGGGCGCGGGCGACCAGCGTTTCCGGCTCGGCGGGCGCACCCTTGCCTGCGGACGACTTCCCCTGCCTGGCCAGCACCGCCGGGCGCTTTTCCTCGGTGATGAAATCGCGCAGGCCCGGCGGCAGCGCGGGATCGCGTACCGCAGCGCTGGCGGTGTATTCGACCTCGGCATGGCTGACCTGCTGCGGGCGGGTCACCAGGTCGATGGCCGAGGAGTTCGCGTGCACGGCCTGCTTGAGCGCCTGCAGCTGCGCCTCGCTGGCGGGCGAATCGATGTAGGCCACATAGGAAAGATTGTTGGGATAGGCCAGGCTCTCACTCTTGCGCTCGGGAATACTGGTGAACACCACGTCCAGGGCATCCACCGGAATGTCCTGCGCGGCCGCCTGCACGAGGTACTCATCGGCGACCGCGCTGGCCAGCGTGCCGACCAGTGAATCCCAGGAACCGGCACCGAGGTTGTAGCCCGCGTAATTGCGGCCGCTGTCGCTGATGTACTGGAATTCGCCGGTCGGCCCGATACGCAGGCGACGCACGCCCGAACGGCTTTCAGCGGTGACCGTGGCGTGGATCGTGGTCGGCGTTGCCGGCGCCGCCGACTGCGCCTGGATGGCCGCGCGCTTCTCCGCCAGATGCGCGCGCAGTGGCGACGCCTTGCCCTCCGCTGCGGAAACGAACGGTGTGGACAACAGCAGCAGGGCAGACAGGGCAGCCGTTGCGACAACCCTGCACGGCGACTCATGACGGGCAATGGACATGGGCGAGCGGACTCCGGAGACGATCGGGAACAGACCCCCACTCTTTCATGGTGCATCGCCACATTTAAATAACCGTTGGCAATTCCCATATTCGCGTGTGTCGATGGCGCACCTGGATGAGCAGAGTGATGCCTTCTGCACCGGCAACGGTTCATGGCGCGCGTAGCGCAACCCGGCACGGTGAACTGATCCGCTCAGGTGCCATGCGTACGCCGCCCGGCATGTCCTCGGCCTGCCCCGGCCAAGCGCGGTTCTCGGAATTGTCCGTGGCTGAGCTTAAACTTGAAGACTGGGCGACGGCCGCCTTTTGCCGCCGACACAACTTCGATGTGATCCCGCTGCACAGGCGACAGCTTCCGCGGCTGGGGAACACGCCGTCATGGGCCGCCGCTGGCCCGGATTGACCGCTACAACCCGTAGGACGTCCTCTTGCAGACCGCTGATTCCAAAGTAAAACCTTCGTCGAACAAGGCCACTGCCGAGCACACTCCGCTCATGAAGCAGTTCTTCGCCGCCAAGTCCGACTACCCGGACCTGCTGCTGTTCTTCCGCATGGGCGATTTCTACGAGCTGTTCTACGACGACGCCCGCAAGGCGGCGCGGCTGCTGGACATCACCCTGACCCAGCGCGGCAGCTCCGGTGGCGCCCCCATCCCGATGGCCGGCGTGCCGGTGCATGCCTACGAAGGCTATCTGGCAAGGCTGGTGGCATTGGGCGAATCGGTGGCGATCTGCGAGCAGATCGGCGATCCGGCCCTGGCGAAGGGTCTGGTGGAACGCAAGGTGGTGCGCATCGTCACCCCCGGCACGGTGACCGACGAAGCGCTGCTGGACGAGCGCCGCGACACTCTGCTGATGGCCCTGTCGCGCAGCAAAGCCGGCTATGGGCTGGCCTGGGCGGACCTGGCCGGCGGCCGTTTCCTGGTCAACGAAGTGGATACCGACGATGCGCTGGAAGCCGAGCTGGCGCGCCTGGAACCGGCCGAGCTGCTGGTGCCCGACGAAGAGGACTGGCCCGACTTCCTGCGCCACCGCAGTGGCGTACGCCGCCGCGCGCCATGGCTGTTCGATGCCGACAGCGGCCGCCGACAGCTGCTGTCGTTCTTCAGGCTGCATGACCTGAGCGGCTTCGGCATCGACGACAAACCACGTGCCACCGGCGCGGCCGGCGCCCTGCTGGGCTATGTCGAGGAAACGCAGAAGCAGCGCCTGCCGCACCTTACCGCCATCGCGATGGAGAACGCGGGCGAAGCCATCGCCATGAACGCCGCCACGCGCCGCCATCTGGAGCTGGATACGCGCGTGGACGGTGATACCCGCAATACCCTGCTGGGTGTGCTGGACAGCACGGTCACGCCGATGGGCGGGCGCCTGCTGCGGCGCTGGTTGCACCGGCCGCTGCGCCTGCGTGACGTACTGGTGCGACGACACCACGCGGTGGAAATGCTGATCGACCGTGGCGCCGATGCCGATATCCGCGAGCAGTTCCGTCGTCTTGGCGACCTGGAACGCATCCTCACCCGCGTGGCGCTGCGCTCGGCACGTCCGCGCGATTTTTCCACGCTTCGCGATGGCCTGGGGCTGCTCCCCGATGTCCGCGCGGTGCTGGCGCCGCTGGATTCCCCACGCCTGCAGCAGCTGCATCAGTTGCTGGGCGAGCACGACGACTGCGCGCGCCTGCTGGCCACCGCCATCGCCGAGATGCCCCCGCTCAAGCTCAGCGATGGCGGCGTGCTGGCCGATGGTTTCGACGAGGAGCTGGACGAACTGCGCCGGCTGTCCACCAACGCCGACCAGTTCCTGGTGGACCTGGAGCAACGCGAGCGCGAAAGCAGCGGCATCGCCACGCTGAAGGTCGGCTACAACCGCGTACATGGCTACTACATCGAAATCAGCAAGGGCCAGTCCGAACGTGCGCCGGTGCATTACACGCGCCGCCAGACGCTCACCAATGCCGAACGCTACATCACCGAAGAACTGAAGGCCTTCGAGGACAAGGTGCTGTCGGCGCGCGAGCGTTCGCTGTCGCGCGAAAAACTGCTGTACGAACAGCTGCTGGATACGCTGGGCGAGTGCCTTGAACCGCTGAAGCAGTGCGCGGCGGCGCTGAGCGAACTGGACGTGCTGGCCGCCTTCGCCGAACGTGCGCAGGCGCTGGACTGGTCACGCCCGGAACTGGATACCGCGCCGTGCCTGAAGATCGAACGCGGTCGCCACCCGGTGGTGGAAGCTGTACGCGAGCAGCCGTTCGAGCCCAACGACCTGGACCTGCATCCGGACCGGCGCATGCTGGTCATCACCGGCCCGAACATGGGTGGTAAATCCACGTACATGCGGCAGAACGCGCTGATCGTACTGCTGGCCCATATCGGCAGTTTCGTGCCCGCCAGCCGCGCGGTGATCGGGCCGATCGACCGCATCCTGACCCGTATCGGCGCCGGCGACGATCTGGCGCGCGGGCAGTCCACCTTCATGGTGGAAATGGCTGAAACCAGTTACATCCTGCACCACGCCAGCGAACATTCGCTGGTGCTGATGGATGAGATCGGACGCGGTACGTCCACGTACGATGGCCTGGCGCTGGCCGACGCGGTGGCCCGTCATCTGGCGTGGCAGAACCGCTGCTACACGCTGTTCGCCACCCATTACTTCGAGTTGACGGCGTTGGCCGACGAGCAGCATGAAGGCGGACGCAGCGGCATCGCCAATGTGCATCTGGATGCGGTGGAGCACACCGATACGAACGGCGGCGAACGGCTGGTGTTCATGCATGCGGTGAAGGACGGTCCGGCCAACCGCAGCTTCGGCCTGCAGGTGGCGGCGCTGGCCGGGTTGCCGCGCGCGACGGTGGCCCAGGCGCGGCGACGCCTGGCCGAGCTGGAACAACGCGGGGGCGAGAGCCACGCTGCCGCCGTGACGCCGCAGGCACTGGATGCACCGCAGCAGTTCGGGCTGTTCACCGCGCCGGACAGCGCCGCGTGCGATGCGCTGGCGGCGATCGATCCCGATGAGCTGACGCCGAAGCAGGCGCTGGAAGCGTTGTATCGCCTTAAGGCGCTGCTTTGACGTGATGCGGCTGCCGGGCAGAGCCCGGCACTACGTGCGCCCGGCGTTCGCATTCCTGACGGGTGGACGGGCGTATGCTCGGGCGGTTTCCCCTTATCTGGAGCCGCCCCCCATGAACACGCAATCGCTCACCACGTCCCTCTTCCAGCATCTGCAGCAGGGCTCCGCGCTCCAGCAGGTCTCGCAGACGCTGGGGCTGGATGGCGACCAGACCCGCCAGGCGATCCAGACCGCCCTGCCCCTGCTGCTCGGCGCGCTCGGCAACAATGCCAGCGAGCCGCAGGGCGCGCAGTCGCTGTTGAATGCATTGCAGCGCGATCATCTGGGTGCGGCGGGGACACCGGCCGCTGGCGGCGGTTTCGACCTGGGCAACATCGTCGGTGCCGTGCTGGGCGGTGGCGGCGGAAATGCCACCAACAGCGCCGGCATCCTGGGTCACGTATTCGGCAGCCAGAGCCCCCAGGCCGCCCAGCTGCTTGGCCAGAAAACCGGACTGGACAGCAGCAGGTCCGGACAACTGCTCGCCCTGCTGGCACCCATCGTCATGTCGTTCCTGGCCCAGCGTTTCGCCCAGCAGGGCAACGCCGGCGAACTCAGCCAGGCGCTCGGCCAGGAAGCACAGGCTACCGGCATGGCCGGCGGCCTCGGCGCCCTGCTCGACCAGGATGGCGACGGCAAGCTGGGGCTGGGCGACGTGCTGAAGATCGGCAGCGGCCTGTTCGGCAAGGGCCGCTGATCACAACAGACATCTCAGGGTCGATCGCGACCATAGGCAGCTGCTATTGCCTCGGTTAGATCAATCAAATTTACCTGAACCACTTGTCTGCTTAGGGTAGGAGCTCATCCCGATCCACTTTCGCCAGTACACAGGTAAAACCCATGAAAAGCGAAGCCAAGTGCCCGTTCAACCACGCGGTATCCGGTGAAGCCACCAGCAACCGTGACTGGTGGCCGAAACAGCTGCGCGTAGACCTGCTCAACCAGCACTCCTCGCGTTCCAATCCGCTCGACCCCGCTTTCGATTACGCGGCTGCCTTCAAAGGCCTGGATTATCAGGCGCTGAAAAATGATCTGAAGGCGCTGATGACCGACTCGCAGGACTGGTGGCCCGCCGACTTCGGCCACTACGGCGGTCTGTTCATCCGCATGGCGTGGCACAGCGCGGGCACCTATCGTGTAGGCGATGGACGTGGCGGCGGTGGACGCGGCCAGCAACGCTTCGCCCCGCTCAACAGCTGGCCGGACAACGTCAGCCTGGACAAGGCGCGGCGCCTGCTGTGGCCCATCAAGCAGAAGTATGGCCAGGCCATTTCCTGGGCGGATCTGCTGATCCTCACCGGCAATGTCGCACTCGAATCAATGGGCTTCAGGACCCTCGGTTTTGCCGGTGGTCGTCCTGATACCTGGGAACCGGACCAGGACGTCTACTGGGGCCGCGAAACCACTTGGCTGGGTGGCGATGAGCGTTACAGGCACGGTTCGGAAGGCGTGGAAAAAAGCGGTGGCGTACTGGTGTCCGACGACGATGCCGACGGCGACGTGCATTCGCGCAAGCTGGAAAACCCGCTTGCCGCCGTGCAGATGGGCCTGATCTACGTGAACCCGGAAGGCCCGGACGGCAACCCGGATCCGTTGCTGGCAGCGTTCGATATCCGCGACACGTTCGGCCGCATGGCCATGGACGATGAAGAAACCGTTGCGTTGATTGCCGGTGGCCACAGCTTCGGCAAGACCCATGGCGCCGGCCCGGCCGACAATGTCGGGCCAGAACCGGAAGCTGACAGCCTCGAGCGTCAGGGCCTGGGCTGGTCGAACGCCTATGGCAGCGGCAAGGGCGGCGACACCATCACCAGCGGTCTGGAAGTGACCTGGACGCGCACGCCGGCACAGTGGAGCCACGATTTCTTCGAGATCCTGTTCGGGCACGAATGGGAACTGAGCAAGAGCCCCGCCGGTGCCCACCAATGGGTCGCCAAGGACGCCGATGCGGTGATTCCAGATGCGCATGATCCATCGAAGAAGCACCGCCCGACCATGCTGACCACCGATCTGTCGCTGCGTTTCGATCCGGTCTATGAAAAGATCTCGCGCCGTTTCCTGGCCGATCCGCAAGCCTTCGCCGACGCATTCGCCCGTGCATGGTTCAAGCTGACCCATCGCGACATGGGCCCGCGTGCCCGTTACCTGGGCCCCGAAGTGCCGGCCGAAGCGTTCGTCTGGCAGGATCCGGTGCCGGCGCCGACGCATCCGCTGATCGACGCCCGCGACATCGCGGTGCTGAAGGAAAAGATCACCGCTACTGGCCTGGGCGTGGCCGAACTGGTTTCCATCGCGTGGGCGTCGGCGTCCACCTTCCGTGGCGGCGACAAGCGCGGCGGCGCCAATGGTGCGCGTGTCCGCCTGGCCCCGCAGAAGGACTGGGCGGTGAACCAGCCGCAGCAGCTGGGCAAGGTGCTGGCGGCACTGGAACAGGTACAGGCCGACTTCAATGCCGGCAGTGGCAGGCAGGTGTCGTTGGCCGACCTGATCGTGCTGGCCGGTGGCGTCGGCATCGAGCAGGCCGCCAAGGCGGGTGGCCATGAACTGAGCGTGCCTTTCACGCCCGGCCGTACCGATGCCAGCCAGGAACAGACCGATGTCGACTCCTTCGCGGTGATGGAGCCCTACGCCGATGGATTCCGTAATTACCTGAAGGGCCATTACAGCGTGCCGGCCGAAGTGCTGCTGATCGACAGGGCGCAGCTGCTGACGCTGACCGCGCCGGAAATGACCGCGCTGGTGGGCGGGCTACGCGTGCTGGGTGCCAACGTGGACGGCAGTTCCGATGGTGTATTGACCACGCGAACCGGCACGCTGAGCAATGATTTCTTCGTCAACCTGCTGGACATGCGCACCGAATGGAAGGCCAGCGATGAGGGCCGCTACACCGGCGTGGACCGCGCCGATGGCAGCCAGCGCTGGACCGCCAGCCGCGCGGACCTGGTGTTCGGCTCCAACTCCGTGCTGCGTGCGCTGGCGGAGGTCTACGCCAGCCAGGACGGCCAGAAGAAGTTCGTGCAGGACTTCGTCGCAGCGTGGACGCGGGTGATGGAACTGGACCGCTTCGACCTCCACGCCTGAGAAAAGGGGGACGGAGGTGGTTAATTGAAATTAACCTCCTCCGTCCCCTTTTCTGGGCACGGGGCTGGGGTCAGAGTGCGTCCAGATCGCCCAGCGCGCGGATCAGGCGCCGTGCGCGTTTGTCCGGGCGCTGCTCCGGCGCCTGGTAACCATCACGGGTGGCAATGCGCAGCGCGCGCTGCTCGGCACGCCGCGCCTTCGATTCGTCGCTCTCCGCATACAACTGCTGCGCCACCGGCGCCGGGCCGCGCTGTTCGCTGAGGCCACGCACTTCGATCTCGAAATGTTCCTCGCCACGTTCGATGGCCAGCTGTTCACCGACACGCACCGCACGCGAGGACTTCGGCCGCTGCCCGGCAACGGCCACCTTGCCGTTCTCGATGGCCTGTTTGGCCAGGCTGCGGGTCTTGAAGAAACGTGCCGACCACAACCAGATGTCCAGGCGGACGGTGGGCGGTGGCAGGGAAAGCTCGGTCATCGATTCGGGTCGCTCCGTGGACGATTCAGGGGTCGAGGATGGTCGGGATCGGCACGGCATCCGGTGCCGCCGATCAGCGTCGGCACGCCGGCGGAGAGATCCTCGCGTTGGCTGCCGACCTGGCATTCAGGCCGGTCGCCCGGTCGCACCTGGGTGTCGGTGCGGCCTTCCGTGGTGGAACATGCGGCCATCATGAGCGCAATCAAGCCCGGCACCAGCGTCCGGGTCAGCGGCTGTCCTGCTTTCATAGGCACATCCTGCAAACCGGCTTGATGCTAGTGTGCGCGCTCCACGGAACGATCTCCAGCCCATGGCAAAAGCGCCAATCGACCTGACCTCAGGCCCCATCGGGCGCAACCTGCTGCTGTTTTCGCTGCCGATCCTGGCAGGCAACATCGCCCAGTCGCTGAATGGTTCGGTCAACGCGGTCTGGGTGGGCCGGTTTCTTGGCGAGGCGGCGCTGACGGCCACCGCCAATGCCAACAACATCATGTTCTTCCTGATCGGTTCGGTATTCGGCATCGGCATGGCCTCCACCATCCTGATCGGCCAGGCGATGGGCGCGCGTGACATCGCCCAGGCGCGCCGGGTGATGGGCACCAGCGCAACGTTCTTCATCGGCCTGTCGGTGGTGATCGCGATAGCCGGCTGGTTTTTGTCGCGGCCACTGCTTGCCGCGATGGGCACACCAGCGCCTTCGCTGCCATTGGCCGAGGCCTACCTGAAGATCATTTTCCTGGCCATGCCGACGCTGTACGCCTTCGCCTTTCTCAGCGCCGCCATGCGCGGTGCCGGCGATTCGCGCACGCCGTTCCGCTTCCTGCTGGTATCGGTGGTGCTGGACATCGTGCTCAATCCGCTGTTGATATTCGGCCTCGGCCCGCTGCCCGAGCTGGGCATCGCCGGCGCCGCGTGGGCAACGCTCATCGCGCAGTCGCTGTCGCTGCTGGCCCTGCTGCTGTACATGCGCCACAGGCGCCATGTGCTGTGGCTGGGGCGCAAGGACATGGCCCTGTTCAAGGTGGATCTGCCGATCCTCAAGGCGCTGGTGGTCAAGGGCGTGCCGATGGGCCTGCAGATGGTGCTGATCTCGCTGTCGATGATCATGCTGATGACGATGGTCAATCGCTACGGCACGGATACCGCTGCGGCCTATGGTGCGTCCCTGCAGCTGTGGACGTATGTGCAGATGCCGGCGATGGCGATCGGTGCGGCGTGTTCGTCGATGGCCGCACAGAATGTCGGCGCGCAGCTGTGGGGCCGTGTACGCGCCACCGCACGCCAGGGGGTGCTGTTCAACTTCCTGCTGACCGGTGTGCTGATCGCTCCGCTGATCCTGCTGGACCGCTTCACCCTGGCGCTGTTCCTGCCCGACGGCAGCCAGGCGCTGGAAGCGGCCCGCCACCTGAACCATATCGCGGTATGGTCGTTCCTGTTCTTCGGCGTGAGCTTCGTGATCTCCGGCGTGGTGCGCTCCACCGGTGCCGTGCTGGCGCCGCTGCTGATCCTGGCCGGCTCGTTGTGGGGCGTACGCGTGCCGTTCGCCGAGCTGCTGCAGCCCTATTGGGGGGCTGATGCGATCTGGTGGAGCTTCCCGGCCAGTTCGCTCGTATCGATGCTGCTGTCGCTGGCCTATTACCGCTGGGGCGGCTGGCGCAAGGCGCGGATGCTGGAACCGACGGCGGATGGCGCGCCGTTGGCGGCGACGCCGGCGGAGATTCCCGCGTGCCCACCCTCACCGGTCGCCGATGCCGATGCGGCGCTGGAAGTGGCAGCGCCCGCAGCGGTGTCGCCGGCCTCGCCGCCGCGCTGACCGCGCCGTGGTGGAGCCGGGCTCTGCCCGGCTGGAGCATGATCGCGCAGCGGGGCAGAGTCCCGCTCTACGGCCCGGCTGAAAGGTCACCGCGCAGCGTCGTAGAGCCGGGCTCTGCCCGGCTGGAGCATGATCGCGAAGCGGGGGCAGAGTCCCCGCTCTACGTATCATCCGCACCGCCCACGCGCGGACTTCCGTGCCGCGCGCAAACGCAAACGGCCCCCCGAAGGTGGCCGTCGCGGCGACAACCGGAGTTGTCAGCGGTATTACTGGGCCTTGGCAGCCAGACGCGCGGCCTTGGCCTGCGCAGCGGCAGCCAGATCTTCCTTGATGCGGGCAGCCTTGCCTTCCAGGCCACGCAGGTAATACAGCTTGCCGGCGCGAACCTTGCCGCGACGCTTCACATCGACCGAGTCGATGATGGCGCTGTGGGTCTGGAAGACGCGCTCGACGCCGTAGCCGTGCGAGATCTTGCGGACGGTGAACGATGAGTTCAGGCCGCCGTTCTTGGTCGCGATGACGACGCCTTCATAGGCCTGCACGCGCTCACGGTTGCCTTCCTTCACCTTCACGTTGACGACAACGGTGTCGCCCTGGCTGAACTTCGGCAGTTCGCGGGTGATCTGGGCGGATTCGAATTCCGCGACGATGGACTTGTTCAGCTTGCTCATTGGGTTACACCGATTCTGGTTCGGGTGGGCGTGTCATTCGACAACTGTGGGCTCATGCAGTCACCGGACTGTGCTGCACGTTTGTTATGAGTGATGCGCATCGACCACGCAGGCCGATGGCAATTCGCAATGATAACGCAATCCAGCGCCGTGGCGCTAGGGGGTTTTGCCGTCTTTCAAGCCGTGGCGTGCCGCGTCCAGCAACCTGCGATCCGCCTTGCCCAGGTGCGTCTCGTCCAGCAGTTCCGGCCGCCGCTGCCAGGTGCGCAGCAGCGACTGCTGCCGCCGCCACTGGGCGATGGCCGCATGGTTGCCCGAGCGCAGCACGTCCGGCACATCACCCAGCGGATGCTGGGCCGGCTGGCTGTAATGCGGGCAATCCAGCAGGCCCAGATCCCCTTCGAAGCTGTCCTGGGCGGCGGATTCGGCGTCGTTCAGGGCGCCTTCCTGCAGCCGCGCCACCGCATCGATGATCACCGCCGCGCCCAGTTCGCCCCCGGACAGCACATAGTCCCCGAGCGAAATTTCCTCGTCCACCTGGCCCGCCAGGAAGCGCTCGTCGATGCCCTCATAGCGTCCGCACAGCAGGATCATACGCGGCAGGGCCGCCAGTTGGCGCACCTTTGCCTGCGTCAACGGCCGGCCCTGCGGGCTGAGATGGATCAGCGGCGCCGGCGTCGGATGCGCCGCACGTACCGCCGCCAGGCAGGCCTGCAGGGGCTCGATCAGCATCACCATGCCGGGGCCGCCACCGAACGGGCGATCATCCACCCGGCGATAATTGCCTTCGGCGTAATCGCGCGGGTTCCAGCCATGCAGGCTGAACAGGTTCTTTTCCTGCGCCCTGCCGACCACGCCAAGTCCTGCGGACTGGGCCAGGAATTCAGGGAACAGGGTGATGACGTCGAAGCGCATCAGAACTCGGGGTCCCAGTCGACGACGATCAGGTTGGCTTCGAAATCCACCGACTTGACGAAGTCCGGCTGCACGAACGGGATCATCCGCTCGCGATCGCCGCGCGCCACCAGGACATCGTTGGCGCCGGTCGAAAACAGGTGCGAAACGGTACCCAGCGACTGACCTTCCACGGTCCGCACGTCCAGGCCTTCCAGATCCACCCAGTAGTATTCATCCGGCTGTGGAGGCGGCAGCACGCTGCGCGCCACGAAGACCTCGGTACCGCGCATGGCTTCAACCGTATCGCGGTCTTCGACCCCCGGGAAACGGGCGACCAGGTGCTTGCCGCTGTCGCGGCCACGCACACCGGTCAGCGTCGATTCCTGCCCGGACGGACTGCGCAGGATCCACGGCTGGTAACGGAAAATAGCGGAACGTGGCTCGGTCCAGGACTCGAGCTTGATTTCGCCGCGCACACCAAAAGCGCCGGCAACCCTGCCCAGCAGGATCCGGCGCTCGATATCCTTCATCTGCGTATGCCAGACGGGCCGCGCCCGGCGCGGCGCGTCAGGATCAGGCCGCAGCGGCCTGGGACTTGGTCGCTTCCTTGATCAGGTTGCGGACCTTGTCGGTCGGCTGGGCGCCGTTCTTGACCCAATGGTCAACACGGGCCAGGTCCAGCTCGATGCGCTTCTCGCCGCCCTGGGCGACCGGGTTGTAGAAACCGACGCGCTCGATGTTGCGGCCGTCGCGGGCGCTGCGGACGTCGGTGACGATGATGTGGTAGAACGGACGCTTCTTGGCGCCGCCGCGGGTCAGTCGAATCTTGACCATGGTGGTGTTTTCCTGTGTTGCCCAGTCGCCAGGATGGCGAGGTAAGCGGACGATTATAGCGGCCTCGTCGTGCCGCGCCAACCCTCCGGTACAGCCGGCCGAGGGTCGGCTGGCGGCCCGGGTCTGCGGGCGGTTCCGGCCAGCCGCCCTTGGGTCGGCTTTACAGTAGGGGTTCCCAGGGAGCCATGGCCAGCGCGCTCCGGCCCTCCTCCGCCAACGCCTGCGAACCTGGCAACGGCCGCCCGTCGATGGCCGACAACGCCCACAGGCCACTGGCATTGCAGGCGAACGCGGCGTCGATGCCGTCCAGCTCCCCGGCACCCAGGGCCCGCGTCTCCTGCGGTCCAGCCCAGTGCTTTCGCACCAGCGACTCGGCGCTGCCACGCAATGCATCGGCGGACGGCCATACCAGCCTGCCCTCATGCCGCACCGCCAGGTTCCATGTCGTTCCTTCGCTGACATGGCCCTGGTCCGAAATGAACAACGCATCGTCAAACCCGGCTTCCATCGCCGCCCTTCGCTGCGCGAACAGGCCGAAGGTGCCCACGTGCTTCACACCCGGCATGTCGCGCTGATAGCGCACGGTACACACCGAGCGGGCCGCGCCCAGCGACACCGGCGGCGATACGGCCACCAGCACATCCACCGGCACCACTGTCAGCGGCGTCCGGAAATCGAATGCGGGCGAAAACACCGTGACCCTCAGCGAAGCATCCGCCATCCGGGCCTGCACCAGCGCCTGCGACATCCAGCTCTGTACCTGCACCACATCCAGCTCGACGCCGAACAGCGCCTGCGTGGCAGACGCCAACCGATGCAGGTGGAAGCCCAGTCCCTGCACCGCATGGCCACGCACCTGCATGGACGTGAAATGCCCGTAGTTCACCAGCGCTGCCGCCAGCGAGGCGGCATCGGCCGGTTGTCCATTGCAGAAGAGCGGATTCACAGCAACGCCTGCGCGTCCTGCCACCACCGCTGCAGCGCGTTCCCGGCCGGTTCGGCCGGAGCCATCCACGCGGACTGCCCGGCCCATGCCTGCATCGAGTCGATATCGTTTCCGCGCGCCGCCTGCGCGCGCATTGCGGCGGTCAGGCCACGCTGCACCGGATAGGGCCGTGGCGAAGGCGCATCAGCGCCAGCGGCGGCACGCACGTAAGCCGTGGCCACCCCCCGCCCCAGACGACCACTGAAAGCCCGGGTCGGCCAGGTGTTTTCCGGCTCACTGGTCGCCAGCGCATCGGCCCAGGCCGGCGCCACGGCGGCCTCGGGCGTGCGCAGGAAGCCGGTGCCGATCTGCACCGCGCTGGCGCCCAGGGTGAGTGCGGCCGCGATGCCGCGCCCATCGGCGATGCCACCGGCCGCGATCACCGGGATATGCAGATGGTCGGCCAGGCGCGGCAACAGCGCGAACAGGCCAACCAGCTGCCGCTCCGCCTGCCGTGGATCGAACGCGCCACGATGACCGCCCGCTTCGAAGCCCTGCGCGACCACCGCATCGGCGCCAGCGTCCTGCGCCGCGCGTGCTTCGGCCAGCGTGGTCGCACACGCGATCCAGGCGATGCCGGCATCCTTGAGGCGCTGCACCTGGCTCGCCTCCAGCACACCCATGATGGTCGACAACACGGCAGGCCGCGCCGCGATCACCGCATCGAACTGTTCATCGAAATCCGCCGGGCCGGCATCGCCGGCGCTGGCCGGCACCTCCGGCCCCCACTGTGCCAGGAAGGTGCGCATCGCTGCTTCGGCGCCGGCATCGCGCAGCGGCGGCGCATCGGGCACCCAGAGGTTGATCTGTGCTGGACCATCACAGGCGGCGCGGAATTCATCCATCCACCGGCCGATATCGGCGGGGGTGGAAAGCACCGCACCCATCGCGCCCATGCTGCCTGCATCGGCGATCGCGGCCGACAACGGAACCGGGCATGCACCCGCCATGGGCGCAAGCAGTACGGGAAAGCGCACGCCGAAGCGCTGGCAGAAGGCTTCGACGCGGGAAGAAACAGTGGTCATCTGCATGGGGCCCAGTGGTGCTTACGGGCCCCCATGGTGCGCGCAGGACGAGCGCGGAGTCGAGCCTGCTCGACGCTGCACACCGGTCAGCGGAACGGCAGGCCGCGGCCGCCCATGGCACCCATCATGCCCTTCATGCTGCGCATCATGCCCTTCATGCCACCGCCGGCCATCTTGCCCATCATCTTTTCCATCTGCATGTACTGCTTCATCAGCTTGTTGACGTCGGCCGGTGTCAGGCCTGCACCGCGTGCGATGCGCGCCCGGCGCGAGCCGTTGAGCAGGCCGGGATTGCGCCGCTCCTTCTTCGTCATCGAGTTGATGATCGCGATCATGTGCGGCACGTCCTTGCCCTGGCTGACCTGCTGCTTGAGATGGTCCGGCACCTGGCCCAGGCCCGGCAGCTTGTCCATCAGGCCACCGATGCCGCCCATGTTCTGCATCTGCTCAAGCTGGTCGCGCATGTCGTTGAGGTCGAACTTCTTGCCCTTGGCGACCTTCTCGGCCAGCTTCTGCGCCTTGTCCTTGTCGACCTGCTGCTCGACCTGCTCCACCAGCGACAGCACGTCGCCCATGTCCAGGATGCGGCTGGCGATACGGTCCGGGTGGAAGACATCCAGGCCGTCCGGCTTTTCGCTGACACCGACAAACTTGATCGGCTTGCCGGTGATGTAGCGGACGCTCAGCGCCGCGCCGCCACGGGCATCGCCGTCGGTCTTGGTCAGCACCACGCCGGTCAGCGGCAGCGCTTCACCGAAGGCCTTGGCGGTGTTGGCCGCGTCCTGGCCGGTCATCGCGTCCACCACGAACAGCGTTTCAGCCGGATTGACCGCCGCGTGCAGCGTCTTGATCTCGGCCATCATCCCTTCGTCGATGGCCAGGCGACCGGCGGTATCGACCAGCAGCACGTCCACGAAGGACTTGCGCGCATCATCGATGGCCGCGCGGACGATGGCTTCCGGCTTCTGGTCGGCGGTGGACGGGAAGAACAGCACCCCGACCTGGTCGGCCAGGGTCTTCAGCTGCTCGATCGCGGCCGGCCGATAGACGTCGGCCGACACCACCATCACCTTCTTCTTCCGCTTTTCCTTCAGGTGCTTGGCGAGCTTGCCCACGGTGGTGGTCTTGCCCGCGCCCTGCAGGCCAGCCATCAGGATGATCGCCGGCGCCGGCACGTTGAGGTTCAGGTCGCTGGCCTCGGCGCCCATCACGGCGGTCAGCTCATCGCGCACGACCTTGATCAGCGCCTGGCCCGGCGTCAGCGACTTCAGCACTTCCTGGCCGACCGCACGCACCTTGATGCGTTCCACGAGCGCCTGCACCACCGGCAATGCCACATCGGCCTCGAGCAGCGCGATGCGCACCTCGCGGGTCGCCTCGCGGATGTTTTCCTCGGTCAGGCGGCCACGGCCACGCAGGCGCTCGATGGTGCCGGAAAGGCGCTGGGTCAGGGACTCGAACATGCGATGCAACCTGTCTGGAACGGGGGACGATAAGACCGACAGTATAGCGGCTCCCCCCGCCTGCCCGGATGCGCGCCCGACCCGTCGCCAGCGCCGTGGGGGTGTGAGAAACTTCAACGATGACAATCGTTCTCATCGCTGCCCTGCTCTACCTGACCGCGACCGCGCTGCTGGTGCGCGCGGTCGGTGGCGATGCGCCGCGCCCGGGCCGCGGCTGGCTGTGGGCTGCGTTGCCGGCCATGGCGCTGCACGCCGGCTACCACGTGCAGGTGGCCGTGCAGAACAGCGGCGGGCCCGACATGCATTTCTTCGCAGCGCTGTCGCTGGTCGGCCTGGGCATGGCCGGGCTGACATCGCTGGTGGGCGCGCGCGGCCGCATGGCGGCGCTGGGCGTGGTGGTGTTCCCGCTGGCTGCGGTGCTGCTGTGTGCGTACCACGGCTATGGCCATGAACCGAGCAGGATGCTGGGGTGGCGACTGGCCAGCCATGCCTGGCTTGCACTGTTGTCCTACGCCACGCTGAGCATTGCCGCGCTGCTGGCGATCATGCTGTGGCTGCAGGAACGGGCGCTGCGTCGTCGCGATTTCAGACCCTGGCTGCGCGCCCTGCCCCCCCTGGCCGACCTGGAAGCGCTGCTGTTCCGGGTGATCACCGCCGGCTTCGCGCTGCTGACCCTGACCCTGGTGACGGGTGTTCTGTTCGTGGACGACCTGCTGGCGCAGAAGCTGGTGCACAAGACCGTGCTCAGCGTGCTGTCGTGGATTGTGTTCGGGGTGCTGCTGATCGGCCGCCGACGGTACGGCTGGCGCGGGCTGAAGGCGGTGCACTGGACGCTGAGCGCGATGCTGTTGCTGCTGCTGGCGTTCTTCGGCAGCCAGTTCGTGATCGAACTGGTATTCGGGCATACGACCCGGTGAAGCATCGGGTCGTATGCCCACGCATTCCACCTTATCCCCGCGCCGTTGGCGCGCCCCCTTGAACAACAAGGGGGCTGCTCACCGGGAAACCTGCGCGCGTACCAGGCGGGTCGCATGACGGGGCCGGTTGCGACCCGGTGAAGCATCGGGTCGTATGCCCACGCATTCCACCTTATCCCCGCGCCATTGGCGCGCCCCCTTGAACAACAAGGGGGCTGCTCACCGGGAAGCCTGCGCGCGTACCAGGTGGATCGCATGACTGGGCCGGTAACGCCGTCACCGCTTTGGCAAAGCAGGAGCGTGACGACCAACGGTCGTCACCCACCACTCCCCTAC
>JAEZCF010000026.1 GCA_023430045.1 Pseudomonadota bacterium
CTCGCGTGTATCGCTGCCCCCGCCAGCCGACCATGGGTCGGCTCTACCAGGCGTGGGACTGCTGCCATCAGCGGAGCATGGGTCGGCTCTACCGGCGTCGGGTGCTGATCTGGATGCCTTCACCGCCCATTTGTTGGCCGCGCACCTGCCGCACGCGGTGGTGATCGACTGCAGCGGCAGTGCGGAGGTGGCCGAGCGCTATGCCGACTGGCTGGCCGCCGGCATCCATGTGGTGACGCCGAACAAGCAGGCGGGCTCTGGTCCGTTGCCGCGTTACCGGCGCATCCGCGACGCTGCTGCCGCCAGCGGCGCGCGGTTCCGTTACGAGGCCACGGTTGGCGCTGGCCTGCCGGTCATCACCACGCTGCGCGACCTGGTCGATACGGGCGACGAGATACTGTCCATCGAAGGCATTTTTTCCGGCACCCTGGCGTGGCTGTTCAACCGCTACGACGGCAGCCAGCCGTTTTCGACGCTGGTCGCCCAGGCGCGCGCCATGGGCTACACCGAGCCTGATCCGCGCGACGACCTGTCCGGTGTGGACGTCGCGCGCAAGCTGGTCATCCTGGCGCGCGAGGCCGGTCGCGAGCTGGACCTGGAACAGGTACAGGTGGAAAGCCTGGTACCCGAGGCACTGCGTGGCGGCGATATCGACGCCTTCATGGAGCGCCTGGGCGACAACGACGACACAATGCTGCAGCGGCTGCGGCAGGCCCAGAAGCACGGCGCGGTGCTGCGTTATGTGGCGGCGCTGACCGCGTCAGGGGCCACCGTGGGGCTGATCGAAGTGCCGGCAGACCATGCGTTCGCGAACCTGCGACTGACCGACAACGTGGTGCAGTTCCGCACCCGGCGCTACTGCGAAAATCCGCTGGTGGTGCAGGGCCCGGGCGCCGGCCCGGAAGTCACGGCCGCTGGCGTGTTCGCCGACCTGCTGCGGGTGGCGGCCGGCGAAGGAGCGCGCCTGTGATCGCGCGTGCATTCGCGCCGGCCTCGGTCGGCAACGTGGCGGTGGGTTTCGACATCCTTGGCCATGTGATCGAGGGTGTTGGCGATACGGTCACGGTCCGGCGCATCGCCGCGCGCGAGGTGCGTATCGATGCGATCCGGGGCGCGGAGATTCCGCTGCCGCGTGAGGCGGCCGACAACACGGCCGGGGCCGCGTTGCTGGCGTTGCGCCGGGCGCTGGATCTGCCGTTCGGCTTCGCCATCGAGATCGACAAGGGCATCGCGCTCGGTTCGGGCATGGGAGGATCGGCGGCTTCCAGCGTGGCGGCGCTGGTCGCGGCCAATGCGCTGCTCGATCAGCCGCTGGACCGCCATGCGTTGTATCCCTTCGCGCTGGAAGGTGAGCTGGTGGCCAGTGGCGGCCGGCATGGCGACAACCTGGGGCCGATGCTGCTGGGCGGGCTGGTGTTGAGTACGGCCGATCGGCTGGTGCCCATACCCGTGCCGGCGCAGTGGCACAGCCTGCTGGTGCATCCCGATGCGGTGCTGGAAACCCGGCGCGCCCGCGAAGCGCTGCAGGGCAGTTACACGCTGGGTGAGTTCGTGGCGCAGAGTGCGAACCTTGCGCTGGTGCTGAGTGGTTGTCATCAGGGTGATGCGGGCCTGGTGCGCTCGGGATTGCGCGACGTGCTGGTAGAGCCTCGGCGTGCGCCGCTGATCGCTGGCTTCGATGCCGCACGCGATGCGGCACTGGCGGCCGGTGCGATGGGCGCAAGCATCTCCGGTGCAGGCCCCAGCGTGTTTGCCTGGTTCGAAGATCGTGCCGGTGCCGAAGCCGCAGTCATTCCGGTGCAGGCTGCGTTCGCTGCTGCTGGATATGGCAGCCAGGCTTGGGTTTCTTCGCTGGCGGCGCCCGCGGCGGTGCTGCTGTGAATTCTCTTCTTCGACAGGACGATGCAATGCATTTCGTTTCCACGCGTGGACAGTCTGCCGCGGTTTCGCTGGGCGCGGCGATCGCCGCAGGGCTGGCGCCCGATGGCGGACTGTATGTGCCCGAACAGCTTCCGGCCCCACGTGCATGGGTGCCCATGCCCACGCTTGCGCAGACGGCAACCCAGGTGCTGGCGCCATTCTTCGCCGGTGACCCGCTGGCCGATGCGCTACCCGATATCTGCCGGCGCGCGCTGGATTTCCCGGTGCCGCTGCGGCCGCTGGCGCGGCGTGGCGACCATGTGCTTGAACTTTTCCATGGACCTACGGCTGCCTTCAAGGATGTTGGCGCGCGCTTTCTGGCCGCCACGTTGGCGCGTCTGCGGTCAGGCGCCGAGCGGCCATTGACGATCCTGGTGGCTACTTCCGGCGATACCGGGGCGGCGGTAGCGGCTGCGTTCCATGGACAGCCCGGCCTGCGCGTGGTGGTGCTGTATCCCGATGGCCGCGTGTCGCCGCGCCAGGCGCATCAGCTGGGCTGCTTTGGCGACAACATACGTACGTTCCGCGTGGCCGGTTCGTTCGATGACTGCCAGGCGATGGTCAAGCAGGCACTGGCGGACACGGCGCTGCAGGCGGTCACGCCGCTGAGTTCAGCCAACAGCATCAGCCTGGGACGGCTGCTGCCGCAGATGAGCTATTACGCGCACGCAGCGTTGCAGCACCAGCAGGCGGGCCGGCCGGTCCTGAATCTGGTGGTGCCGACCGGCAACCTCGGCAACGCGATGGCGGCGATCCTGGCGCGTTCGATCGGCCTGCCTATCGGCCGCATCGTACTGGCGACCAATGCGAACGACGTGCTGCCGCGTTATTTCGCAGGCGACGAGTACCAGCCAGCCCACAGCGTGGCGACCACCGCCAATGCGATGGATGTCGGCGCGCCGAGCAACTTCGAACGCCTGCGCTGGCTGTTCGCAGGCGACGATGTTGCGCTGCGCACCGCGTTCACCGCGCGCGCGGTGGACGATGTGGCGATCCGCGCGACGATCGCGGCGGCCCATGCAGGCAGTGGCGAGGTGTTCTGCCCGCACACCGCGACGGCAGTGAAGGTGCTGGCCGATCTTCGGCTTCAGGGCGCGAAGGGCGACTGGGCGGTGGTGGCGACCGCACACCCGGCGAAGTTTGAATCGGTGGTGGAACCGTTGGTGGGACAACCGGTGGAGGTGCCGCCGGCGCTGGCCGGGTTGCTGCAGCGGCCCGCCCATGCCGAGCCGATGGTGGCCGATTACAGGGCGTTGCGTGAGGTGCTTTCGTAGCGCCGGGCTCCGCCCGGCTGATCACGCACCACGTAGTGCCGGGCTCTGCCCGGCAGCATCGACGGCAGCGGGGCACGCATCAAGTAGTGCCGGGCTCTGCCCGGCAGCATGGACAGCAACGGGGCACGCATCACGTAGTGCCGGGCTCTGCCCGGC
>JAEZCF010000082.1 GCA_023430045.1 Pseudomonadota bacterium
GCCCGCGCATCACTGCGCGGGCCCTCTTGGATTTCCAGAGATCGGCCGAGGCCGATTGCCTGCTGCGTCAGCGTGTGCCGTCCAGCCAGTTGGGGCCCTTGTTCTTCAGGAAGAAGATATAGACCAGCAGGGACACCGCAATCACGGCAGTGATATAGATCACGAACTCATTTACCCGTCCGGTTGCCAACGCACCCTGGTACAGCAGCGGCGCGGTGCCACCGAACAGGGAGTTCGCCAGGGCGTACCCCAGACCAACACCCAGCGCACGGATATGCGTCGGGAACAGCTCGGCCTTCACCACGGCGTTGATGGAGGTATAGCCGGTAAGGAACACGAAGCCGATGGCCAGGATCAGGAACGCCGACCCTGCCGAAGTTGCCTTGGGCAGCGCATCGATCAGGTACCACGTGTACAGCACGCCGCCGACGCCGAAGAACACCAGCAGACTCTTGCGGCCGATGCGGTCGGAGATCAGCCCGCCCAGTGGCTGCAGCAGCACCAGGAAGGTCAGCACGCCCAGGTTGATCAGCGTCCCGGTGATCACGTCGTCGCCGGCGAAGGCAGTCTGGATCATCTTCGGACCGTTGATGGTGTAGGTGTAGAACGCCACCGTACCGCCGGCGGTGATCAGGAAGCACAGCAGCAGCGGACGCCACTGGTTCACGAACAGCTCGCGCAGCGAGCCGCTGGCCTTGGCCTTGCCTTCCCTGGCCGCTTCGATGGAATCCTTGTTCAACGATTCATCCATCGTGCGTCGCAGCCAGAACACCACCAGCGCGCCGATGCCGCCAATGCCGAAGGCCACACGCCAGCCCCATTCGGACACATGCGAGGTATCCCACGCCAGCAGCATCACCAGCAGCACCGCCTGCGCCAGCACATGGCCGCCGACCAGGGTGACGTAGTGGAACGAGGACAGGAAGCCGCGCCAGCCCGGCACGGCCGCTTCGGACATGTACGTGGCGCTGGCACCGTATTCGCCACCGGTCGCAAAGCCCTGCAGCAGACGCGCGAACAGCAGCACGATCGCCGCCCAGATGCCGATGGACGCCGCCGTCGGCGTGATGGCTACCAGGAACGAGCAGGCAGCCATCACGCTGACCGATACCGTCAGCGCCAGACGCCGGCCATAACGGTCGGCAAAGCGACCGAAATACCAGGCCCCGATGGGACGCATCAGGAACGTCGCGGCGAAGATCGCCCACACGTACATGGTGGAGTTCTTGTCGTCGGGCGAGAAGAACTGCGATTCGAAATACTTGGCGAATACCGAATAGACGTAGACGTCATACCACTCGACGAGATTGCCGGCGGAACCCTTCAGGGTATTGGACACCGAACGCCGCAGATCGGCCGGGACTGCGGTGCGAGGCGCCGCAGAGGTGGGGGAAGTGCTCATGGGGGACCGTGCTCTCAGGTTGTGAAGCGGGTGATACGTTTCAAACGGCCTGCCCTTCGCCCGAAAACGACGGTGCATGCCCGCTCTGACGCGGTACCTTACCGCACGCGCGTGATCGCTGTCCGATGAACGGGGTACGGGTGCGCGCGCGCCGCTGTAAACATCACCTTGATGTGCGCCGATGCAGGCTGCAGTTGCCGCCCGCCCCCAAGGTGCACTCATGTCTACTGCCGGCTCGCAGATACGTCATCTGACGCCAATGCACTCCGTCACCGCAGCGCCGCACGCCATGCTGTCGGCGGTATGGCGCACAAAGCTGCTGATCGCGCCACCCTGAATCGTTAACCGGGTCGTGTGCGGGGCGCTGTGCCCGGCACGCTCAATGGCGGACGATGGTGCGGGACGACCACGTCTTCCCAGCTCCATAGCCTCCACTCAATTGATGTCGTGTATGCCACAGGAACTGAAATCCCAGGAAAGGATGATGGCCGTGAATGCGCTCCAGGTTCTGGACGCGGCGGCAGGTGCGTCACTGGATCGCATCACCCGATTGGCGGCCCGCACCTTCCACGCCCCGGTCGCCCTGGTGTCGATCGTCGATACGCGGATGCAGCACTTCATCTCGCGGGTCGGCCTGGACCTGGAAGGAACCGAAATCCGCAGTTCGATCTGTTCCCACACCATCACGTCCCCCGGGGTGCTGGTGGTACCCGACCTTGCCGCCGATGAGCGCTTCAGGGACAACCCGCTGGTCGTAGGCCCGCCCGGCCTGCGCTTCTACGCCGGCGCTCCACTGGTGGCCAAGAACGGCGTCGCCATCGGGGCGGTCTGCATCATGGATCGAATGCCGCGCGATTTTTCGCAGGACGAGCAGGAGCACCTGCAGACGCTGGCCAACATGATCATGAGCCAGCTCGAACTTCGCCAGTTGTCAGGCCGCCAGGATCCGGTCAGTGGATTGCCCAACCGGCACCAGTTCCATATCGATTTCGATGGGCTGGCGGCGCGCGCCACCCATGCGCAGTGCTACGCGGTAATGATCGATGTGCAGGACGTGCCTCGCCTGGATGCCGCTGGCCAGGCCTTGGGCATGCCACCGCTGGAGGCGATGATCCATCGCTCCGGCGTGCGTGTGCGGGTGGCACTGGAAGACGTGGCGACGGTCTATCACGTCGGCGTGAGCCGCTTCGCGTTCCTGCTGGACCTGCCTGGCACGGCGGATGTCGAAGACCTGCTGGAGGAGCTGAAGGTGCGGGTGATACGGCCGGTGATGGCGGCGGCGGTGCCGATGTCGCCGCAGTTCCATGCCGGCATCTGCGCCATCGTGCCTGAAGTGGACAGCAGCAATGACGTGCTGCGCAAACTGCTGGTTGCCTTGCAGGCGTCGATCAGCAACCGGAAGGATTACTGCTGGTACTCGGAAAAACGTGACGAGCACCAGCAGCGCGGCTACCGCCTGGCGGCCGACGCCGAACGCGGCCTGCGACGCGATGAGTTCCACCTGGTGTTCCAGCCCCGCATGGATACCAGGAGCGGGCGCATCGTGTCAGCCGAAGCGCTGATCCGCTGGAACCATCCGAGGATGGGTCCGGTCGGACCGGGGGAGTTCATTCCGGTCTTCGAACGCACCGCATTGATGCCGATGGTCAGCGGCTGGGTGGTGGGCAGTGCGCTGGACCAGTTGCAGGCGTGGACGGCCGCCGGGCTGGCGGTGGCGCTTTCCATCAACCTGGCGGCCTCGGACCTGTCCACCGAAGGCATGGCCGGCCGTCTGCTGCAGGAAATGCAGGCACGCGACCTGTCGCCATCCGGGTTGGAAATCGAGATCACCGAGGGCGAATGGTTGAGGGCCGACACCATCGCCGGTGAAGAGCTCAGGGTGCTCGCCGCCGCAGGGGTACGCATCGCCATCGATGATTTCGGCAGCGGCTACAGCAATTTCGGCTATCTATCGCAGCTGCCGATTTCCACCATCAAGATGGACAAGTCGCTCATCGATGGCATCGCGGTCGATGCCAGTGCACGGCTGAAGGTGAAAGCGATCGTCGAACTGTCCAGGGGCCTTGGCTATCGCACCGTCGCCGAGGGCGTGGAAACCGCTGCACAACTGCAGGCATTGAAGGAACTCGGCTGCGACCAGGTGCAGGGATTCCTGCTGTCCGAGCCGCTGCCTGCCGATGCGCTGCGCGCCATGGCTCAACAGGCCGGGCGCATGGACGACGTTGTCCCACCCGGGTAAGCCCGCGCTGGATCGGCTTCAGCCACGGACACGAAAAAGGCCCGCGCAATGCTGCACGAGCCTTTGATCGTTCACAGTGGTCGGGACGGCCGGATTCGAACCGACGACCCTCTGCCCCCCAGGCAGATGCGCTACCAGGCTGCGCTACGCCCCGACATGTCTGCGATGTTGCCCCGCCGTTGAAGCGGGCCACGAAGTATAGCGGATCAGCACGAAAAAAGGATCAGCGTCGAAGCAGTTGCAGCACTTCTTCCAGTTCCATGCGCACCTGCTTGATGATCTGCTGGCTGAGCGCAGCCTCCTCGCGCGCATCGGCCCCTTCCAGGCGCAGACGCGCACCGCCGATGGTATAGCCCTGTTCGTACAGCAGGCTGCGGATCTGGCGGATCATCAGCACGTCGTGGCGCTGGTAGTAGCGGCGGTTGCCACGACGCTTGGCCGGCTCCAGGCTGGGAAATTCGGTTTCCCAGTAGCGCAGCACATGCGGCTTGACGTCGCACAGCTCGCTTACCTCACCAATGGTGAAGTAGCGCTTGGCCGGAATCGGCGGAAGTTCTCGGTTACTGCCCGGATCCAGCATAGGCTTCCACCCTTTCCTTGAGCTTCTGGCCCGGACGGAAGGTCACCACCGTACGCGCCGAAATCGGAATTTCCTCACCGGTCTTCGGATTGCGGCCCGGGCGCTGGTTCTTGCGCCGCAGGTCGAAATTACCGAAACCGGACAGTTTCACCTGGCGTCCCTGCTCCAGGGCATCACGCAGCACATCGAAGAACGCATCGACGAATTCCTTGGCTTCACGCTTGTTCAAGCCGACTTCGTCGAACAGTTTTTCGGCCATCTCGGCCTTGGTCAGTGCCATCGCCTGCTTACCCCTGGATGCTACCCGTTCAACCGCGGATGCGGGCGTGGTGTTCACGCTCTATGGCGGCAACCACCTCGGTCACCACCGCGTCCACGTCGCGGTCCGTCAGAGTGCGGGACTTGTCCTGCAAAATCAAGCCCATAGCGAGACTCTTGAAACCCGGATCGACCCCCTGCCCGACATACCGGTCGAACAGCACCAGCTCGCGCAGCAGCGGGCCGGCGGCCAGACGCACGGTGGCCGACAGGTCGGCCCAGGCAACGGCGGCCGGCGCCAGCACCGCCAGGTCACGGCGCACGGCCGGGAAGCGCGACAGCTCGGTCGCACGCGGCAGCTCGCGGGCGGCCAGCAGCGCCAGGTCCAGTTCCAGGCCGTAAACGTCCACATCGATGTCCATGGCGCGGGCCAGACGCGGATGGATCTGGCCGATCCAGCCGATCAGGACCTCGTCGCGGTACACATCCGCCGAACGCGCCGGGTGACCGAACGGACGCTGCGAAGGACGCAGTTCCAGCACCGCACCACTGGCGGCGGCGAGCGATTCCAGGTCGCCCTTCAGGTCATGGAAATCGACCTTGCGAGCGGGCACATCCCATTGCACGGCTTCGGCGTCGCCGCAGACCACGGCGGCCACGCGCTGGGTTTCCAGCGGCGCGGGGCTGCCCTCGCCGGCCTGCGCGGTGAACGCGCGACCGATCTCGAACAGGCGCACGCGACCCGCCTGGCGGGCGACATTGCGGCCCAGCGTGGCGGTCAGGCCGGGCAGCAGCGCCGGCCGCATCACCGCCAGCTCCGCCGACAGCGGATTGGCCAGCGGCACGAGCCCCTCGGTGAGCTGCCAATGCTGCAGCAGCTGGGCATCCACGAAGGCGAAGTTGATGGTTTCCTGCAGCTCGCGCGCCAGCAGCTGGCGGCGCACGCTCAGCTCGTCCAGGCGCGTTTCGCTGGGCATTGCCACGCGTGCGGCGCCGCCGGGCAGCGTGGTGGGGATCTGTTCGTAACCGTGGATGCGCGCCAGTTCCTCGATCAGGTCTTCTTCGATGGCGATGTCGAAACGGCGGCTCGGCGCGGTCACCTGCCAGCCTTCGGCATCACCGGCGACCTGCATGCCCAGCGCACGCAGGATGCGTTCGATTTCAGCATCCTCGATGCTGATGCCCAGCACGCGGGCGATGCGCGCGCGGCGCAGTGCGATCGTCACTGGCTGTACCACACCGGCTTCGGCCTGCGCGGCACGCGCCTCGGTGACCGGCGACGGCGTGCCACCGGCCAGTTCCAGCACCAGCGCGGTGGCATGTTCGATCGCCGCACGCGGCAGCGCCGGATCCACGCCACGCTCGAAACGGTGGCCGGCATCGGTGTGCAGGCCCAGCTTGCGGCCACGCCCCATGATGGCGGCCGGAGCGAAGTGCGCGGCCTCCAGGAAGATATCGGTGGTGGCGTCGGTGACGCGGCTATCAAAACCGCCCATCAGGCCGGCCAGGCCCACCGGACGGTCGGCATCGGTCACCACCAGGAAGCTGTCGTCCAGTGCGGCATCGCGGCCATCGAGCAGCTTCAGGGTTTCGCCGGCGCGCGAACGGCGCACGCCGATGCGGCCCTGCAGGGTGCCCAGATCATAGGCATGCATGGGCTGGCCGAGTTCCAGCATCACGTACTGGGTGATGTCGACCAGCAGCGATACCGGCCGCACGCCGCTGCGGCGCAGGCGCTCGGCCATCCACAGCGGAGTCCTCGCGGTGGCATCCACGCCTTCGATGACACGGCCCAGGTAGCTCGGCGCATCGGCGCCGGCATCCAGCGCGATGGACAGCTCGCGGCTGCCCTGCGCCGGCACCGCTTCGGCGGCGAACGGCACCACGTCGCTGCGCGTGGCGGCGGCCACGTCGAAAGCAATGCCACGTATGCTGAAGCAGTCCGCGCGGTTTGGCGTCAGCTTGATCTCGATGCTGGCATCGGGCAGCCCCAGATACTCCACCAGGGCCTGGCCGACCGGCGCGTCGTCCGGCAGTTCGAACAGACCGGATGCATCGCTGTCCAGGCCCAGCTCCTTCGCCGAGCACAGCATGCCGTTGGATTCCACGCCACGCAGCCTGGCCGGCCTGATCTTCAGTTCGCCGATCTGCGCGCCAACCAGCGCCAGCGGCGCCACCAGGCCCGGTCGTGCGTTCGGTGCGCCGCAGACGATCTGCAGGTGCTCGCCCTGTCCGGCATCCACCTGGCACACCTGCAGGCGGTCGGCCTCGGGATGGCGTTCGGCGGACACGATGCGCGCCACCACCACCTGCTCCAGTCCGGCGCCGAGCACGGCCACCTCTTCCACTTCCAGGCCGATGGCGGTCAGCACTGCACTGAGTTCATCGCGCGAGGCAGCGGTGGGGACGTGGCTGCGCAACCAGTTTTCGGAGAATTTCATGGGGTCATCCTGGTGGGCCCGGCGCATGCGCCTGGGCTGTGATGGTGCGTGAAACGGTGGGGCAGCCGGGCAGAGCCCGGTCCAGCAAGCCGGGCAGAGCCCAGCTCTACAAGGGGGTCAGGCGAACTGGCGCAGGAACCGCACGTCGTTTTCGAAGAATGCGCGCAGGTCGTTCACGCCGTAGCGCAGCATCGCGAAGCGCTCCACGCCCAGGCCGAAGGCGAAGCCGGTGTAACGCTCCGGATCGATGCCGACGCTGCGCAGCACGTTCGGATGGACCATGCCGCAGCCCAGCACTTCCAGCCAGCGCGTGCTGCCATCGGGCTGCTGCCAGGCGATGTCCACTTCCGCACCGGGCTCAACGAACGGGAAATAGCTGGGACGGAAACGCATCTCGAAATCACGCTCGAAGAACGCGCGTACGAACTCGGACAGCGTGCCCTTCAGGTCGGCGAAATTGGAGTGTTCGTCCACAAGCAGGCCTTCCACCTGGTGGAACATCGGCGAATGGGTCTGGTCGCTGTCGCTGCGGTATACCTTGCCGGCGGCGATCATGCGCAGCGGCGGGGCATGATCGCCCATGTAGCGCACCTGCACACCGGAGGTATGCGTACGCAGCAGGCGGCCGTCGCCGAAGTAGAAGGTGTCGTGCATCGCACGCGCCGGATGATGCGGCGGGAAATTCAGGGCTTCGAAGTTGTGCCAGTCGTCTTCGATTTCCGGCCCTTCGGACAGCTCATAGCCAAGGCGACCGAAGATTTCAGTGATGCGCTCCAGGGTGCGGGTGACCGGATGCAGCCCACCGCGGCCAGCACGGCGGCCCGGCAGGGTGATGTCGATCGCTTCAGCGGCCAGGCGCGCATCCAGCGCGGCATCTTCAAGCACGGTCCGGCGTTCGGCCAGGGCGCTGGTGAGCGCGTCTCGGGCACGGTTGATGGCTTCACCGGCGGCCTTGCGCTCGTCAGGCGGCAATGCGCCAAGCTGCTTGAGCTGGGCGGTGATGCTGCCACTCTTGCCCAGCAGGGACACGCGCAGCTGCTCCAGCGCATCGGGACTCTGCGCGGCGGCCACATCGGCCAGTGCCTGGGTGGTCAGGGATTGGATGTCGCTCATGGGTGGCCGAAACTCCAGTCGGTGTGCCATCGCGATGCGCGAAGGGCCGACCCCCGTCGCCACCGCCGTCCGGCCGCCCCGCGTCTTCCGCGTTGGCGACCGCACAAAAAAGAATGGGGAAGGACTCGCGCCCTTCCCCATGCATTGCCTTACCCACAGCCGTTGCGCGTGAACGGCAACGGCAGGGGAATGGACTTATGCCGCCAGCGCGCCCTTGGCCTTTTCAGCCAGCGCGGCAAAACCGGCCGCGTCGTGCACGGCGATATCGGCCAGCACCTTGCGGTCCAGGGTGATGCCAGCCTTCAGCAGGCCGTTCATGAAACGGCTGTAGCTCAGGCCGTTGATGCGGGCAGCCGCATTGATGCGGGTGATCCACAGCGAACGGAAATTGCGCTTCTTCTGCTTACGACCGATGTAGGCGTACTGCTGTGCCTTGATGACGGCCTGCTTGGCAACGCGGAAGACCTTGCGACGGGCATTGTAGTAGCCCTTCGCCAGAGTCAGGATTTTCTTGTGGCGGCGACGCGCCTGCACACCACGCTTTACTCGTGCCATGGTTCAGTCCTCAGAGGTAAGGGAGCATGCGGTCCAGACGGCCGGCGTCTTCTGCGCGGACGTGGTTCGTCTGACGCAGGTTACGCTTCCGCTTGGTCGCTTTCTTCGTGAGGATGTGGCTACGGTTGGCGTGGCCGCACTTGTACTTGCCCGAGGCGGTCTTGCGGAAACGCTTGGCCGCTGCCCGGTTGGTCTTGATCTTGGGCATTGCAATGTCCTTGATGGGATATGACCCTGGTTTCTGACTGATCTGGCGGCGGCCGGGGCCACTCTTTCCATCCTGCCATGATCGGCGTACGACCCGTCCTGGTGGGTCGAGCCGGGCATCATACAGGGGACTGGCCGCCTAAGCCAGCCCCCTGCCCTCATCCGCTCAGTGCTGGTGCGCCCGGGCCCGCAACCACTGCCTGTGCGCGGCCGGCAGATCGCAGTGGCTTTCCAGCAAGGCCGCCGGCGGCGCCTGTGCCAGACTCACCAGGGCATACGCCAACGCCCTCGCCAGCACCAGCTGCGCCTCGGGACTGGCTGCCTCCACCCGGTCACCACGCCGATGGTAATTCGGCGAATGGCGCTTGCCGGCCTCGCCGCCAAACAACGCCTGTTCCTGTGGCGTCTTGTTGCGGATGCCGGGGATGGACGCCACGCCGCCCGTGGCGACCCCGCAGCCCAGGAACGGCAACTGGTCGGAGGGCAGATCCGGGGGAATGCTCACCTGCGGCAAGCCTTCGGAACTGAAATATCCGCGCAGCGCTTCACGGATCTGCCGCCCCTGTGCGGTGGGCGGCACGCCCCGCCCCTCCGGATGATCAGGATCGTAGATGCCGAAAATGTAGTTCGGCGAAGCGATCATATCTGCATTCAGATATGCGCGGATGGCCCTGAGCTCGGCCGGTCTGGACGACAACTGGCGAACATGGACCGATGACCCGATCAGCCCCTGCTCTTCGGCACCCCACCAGGCAAAACGCAGCGTGGACGGCTGCGGCTTCAGCGCCGCCTGGCGGGCTATTTCCAGCACGGCTGACGCCCCGGAACCATCATCATCGCCGCCCGGCGAACCGGCAACACTGTCCAGGTGCGCCCCCAACATGATCACCGGCGCGCCAGCACCCAGCGTGCCGGGGACATCCAGCAGCAGATTGAATCCAGGGCGATCGGCGTACTGGAACGGCTCGCGCCGCACCGTCAGCCCCGCCGCACGCAGTTCCTGCTCGATATAGCGGCCGGCCGCCTCGTAACCAGCAGACCCATGCACACGGCTGCCGCCGTTCTGGTCGGCAGCGTCCTGCAGCGCGCGCCAGTCCTTGTACATGCGTTCGGCGGAGATCTGTTGCAGCCACGTATAGGCCGCGTCCGGCGGCTCTGCGGCGTGCACTTGCACGGCTGTGGGCAGCATCAGCGCCAATGCCAATACCAGCGCGCGAGGGCGCCGCGTTGGCATTGCGCGTTTCATGTGTCTTTTCATGCAGGTGCCCCTTCTAAGCTGATGGAATGCGCGCACTCTTGTGCTGCGCGCAATCCAAGCCTGTTCCTGCAAGGGCATTCCCAACCGCGACCCATGCCGCACTGTGCGGCGATGCCCGGGCCAAGGCGATGCCTGCGCTCCGGTATCGCCAGCAGCTGCGGTCGACCGCATCGCAGGCAGCGTCCGCAGCCAGCACGCCCCCTTGGCGCAGCCGATGCCCGCGGGTCCTGAACAGCGGCCCGCGACAAAAAAAATGCCCGCAACCAGCGCTGCGGGCATTCCTGAACTTCTCATGTCGGCCAGCTTCCAGCTTTTACACAGACTGATATGCCGGCTTTTCCAAGCGCCCGGGACGGACCCGGCGCGTACGGCCTGTTACTTCTTCTTCGGCGCGATCATCATCACCATCTGGCGGCCTTCCAGGCGCGGACGGGATTCGATCACGATGTCTTCGCCCAGATCGGCTTCGATCCGGTTGGCCATTTCACGACCCAGTTCCTGGTGGCTCATTTCACGGCCACGGAAACGGATGTTGACCTTGATCTTGTCGCCCTCTTCGAGGAAACCGCGCATCTTGCGCAGCTTGATCTGGTAGTCGCCCTCGTCCGTGACCGGACGGAACTTCACTTCCTTGATCTCGACCTGCTTGCTCTTCTTCTTGGCCTCGCTGGCCTTCTTCTGCGCTTCGAACTTGAACTTGCCGAAGTCCATGATCTTGCACACCGGCGGATCGGCCTGCGGCTGGATCTCGACCAGGTCCAGGCCTTCATCTTCGGCCATGGACAGCGCTTCGTCACGCGTCAGAACGCCGATCATTTCACCATCGCTGCCGATCACGCGGACGCGCGGCACACGGATTTCCTGATTCTTGCGGTTCTGTTTGTTGTCAGGGGTACTGATATTGCAATCTCCCAAGGGTATCGAACCGGCCCGTGCGCCTCTGCGCCCGGGCCGGACCTTTGATTACGCGCCCTCGGCCTGCAGCCGTTCGACGAATGCCTGAACGCTCATGCTGCCCAGGTCTTCACCGGAACGCGTACGCACCGCCACGGCACCATTTTCCTTCTCGCGGTCGCCAATGACCAGCAGATAGGGGACGCGCTGCAGCGTATGCTCGCGAATCTTATAACCGATCTTCTCGTTACGCAAATCGGCGCTGACGCGGAACCCTTGATCCGCAAGGGTTTTGGTCACATCCCTCACGTATTCAGCCTGGGCGTCGGTGATGTTGGCCACCACCACCTGGGTGGGCGCCAGCCACGCCGGGAACTGGCCGGCATGGTGCTCGATGAGGATGCCGATGAAACGCTCCATGGAACCGACGATGGCCCGGTGCAGCATGACCGGATGCTTCTTCTGGCTGTTTTCGTCCACGTACTCGGCGCCAAGACGGCCGGGCATCATGAAATCCACCTGCATGGTGCCCAGTTGCCAGGTACGGCCGATGGCATCCTTCAGGTGGTATTCGATCTTCGGGCCGTAGAAGGCGCCCTCGCCCGGCAGCTCCTGCCATTCCACGCCACAGCTGGACAGCGCCGAACGCAGCGCGCCTTCGGCCTTGTCCCAGGTGGCATCGTCGCCCAGGCGTGATTCAGGGCGCAGTGCGATCTTGATCTGGATCTCTTCAAAGCCGAAATGCTGGTAAACCGCCAGCGCCTGCTGGTGGAACGCGGTCACTTCGGACTCGATCTGACCTTCGGTACAGAACACGTGGCCATCGTCCTGGGTGAAACCGCGCACGCGCAGGATGCCGTGCAGCGCACCGGACGGTTCGTTGCGGTGGCAGGAACCGAACTCACCATAGCGGATCGGCAGGTCGCGATAGCTGTGCAGGCCCTGGTTGAACACCTGCACGTGGCCGGGGCAGTTCATCGGCTTGACCGCGTAGGTGCGCTTCTCCGATTCGGTGAAGAACATGTTCTCCTTGTAGTTGTCCCAGTGGCCGGACTTCTGCCACAGCGACACGTCCAGGATCTGCGGACAGCGCACTTCGCCGTAGCCGCTGCTGCGGTACACCTTGCGCATGTACTGCTCGACCACCTGCCACAGCGCCCAGCCCTTCGGATGCCAGAACACCAGGCCCGGCGCCTCTTCCTGCAGGTGGAACAGATCCTGCTGCCTGCCGATGCGGCGGTGGTCGCGCATCTCCGCTTCCTCGATGCGCTTGACGTACGCATCGAGCTGCTTCTTGTCCGCCCAGGCGGTGCCGTAGATGCGCTGCAGCTGCTCATTCTGCGCGTCGCCACGCCAGTAAGCGCCGGAAATGCGGGTCAGCTTGAAAGCCTTCAGGAAGCGCGTGTTGGGCACGTGCGGGCCGCGGCACATGTCCACATATTCCTGGTGGTAGTACATGCCCATGGCCTGGATGTCTTCAGACATGTCTTCGATCAGGCGCAGCTTGTAGTCTTCGCCGCGCGCCTTGAAGATCTCGATGACATCCGCACGCGGGGTCATCTTCTTGATGACGTCATAATCCTGCGCGATCAGCTCGCCCATGCGCTTTTCGATCGCCGTCAGGTCTTCCGGCGTGAACGGGCGCTCGGACTGGATGTCGTAGTAGAAACCTTCGGCGATGACCGGTCCGATGACCATCTTCGCGTCCGGATACAGCTGTTTGACCGCATGCCCCACCAGGTGCGCGGCGGAGTGGCGGATGATCTCCACGCCCTCCTCGTCCCTGGCGGTGATGATGCGCAGGCTCGCATCGTGGTCGATGACGTCGCTGGCATCGACCAGCACGCCATCCACCGCACCGGCGATGGTGGCCTTGGCCAGGCCGGCGCCGATCGACTGGGCGATCTCCATGACGCTGACGGGATTTTCGAATTCGCGGCGGCTGCCGTCGGGAAGAGTGATCGTGATCATCGCGTAGGGTTTCGTGCGGAGCCCGCTGCATGCGGACTGGAATGCGGTACCGGGACCATCGTCCCGGACATGAAAAAAGCGCCGCGAGGGCGCCGGGAACGGGGCCTTCGGGGACAGGTCAGCAGGGGGCGGTGGTAGTGCTCATGTCGCACGCTCGGCCGGCGCTGGGCGCGGGCCACCTTGTTCCAGGCAGAGTGGTTGCTCATTCTAGAACAGCAGCCCACAAAAGCCCACGTCCCGGTCCACAACGGCCACGGTGGATCACAAGGATGGTAATGATTACCATACGCGTGCGCAGGCATTCGGCCTGGATTCTGTTCGCGGATATACCATGATTCCATCGTTCCGCCTTGCCTGCCCGGACCCGGCAGGACCCGCCGGATGAGCGTTCCGATCATCGGTCTTTCATCGCTGGGTTTCTGTTCGCTGGCGCTGTCCGCCTCGGTACTGTCGGTGATCGGCTTCTACGCTGCTTCGCCGCATTGCCGCTGGCCACGCCTGCGTCGCGCCGGAAGGCTGGGACGCAGGCTGGGCACGGTAACCGCTGCGGCCGCCCTGTGGCTGTGGATGGCTGACCTGGGCGTGGGGGCCGGGCTGGTGGTGATGATGTGCACGTGGATGGCGGCTGCGCTGTTGCTGCCGGCACTGGCGGCGTGGCACCGGCCCGCGCGGGAGCCGCGCTGATGTGGCCGCGCGCGCTGGCCGGCATCTTCGCCGGTTTCTTCGTGGCCGCAGCCATCACCGGCCTGGCGACCTGGCTGCCGCCGGGGCCGTGGCAGTCGGCGCTGGTGCCCGCGCTGATCGCCTTCATTCCGCTGTGGATGCTCGCCGCCATCTGGGCATTCGCATTCCGCAGCGGCGCGCGTTCCTGGCTGGCGCTGGGTGCGTGTGCACTGGCGGGCTTCGCACTGTTGTGGCTGCTGCGTCTTTCCGGCGTGGTGCAATGAGATCGATTCGATGAAGTTCAGTTCGCAGACGCTGCGCACGTTCACCACGCTGCACACCTGGGTCGGACTGGTGGCCGGTTTCGCCCTGTTCGTGGCGTTCTACGCCGGCGCGCTGACGGTGTTCCACCATGACGTTCCGCTATGGCAGACGCCGCAGTCGGTGGACGCACCGCCGGCCACGCTGGCCGACGCGCAGCGCCTGCTGGACGGCGTGCTGGCCAGACATCCGGCCGCCCGCACGCATGTGGGAATGACCTTTCCCGGAAGCGACCATCCCCAGCCTGTCGCCTACTGGCAGGATGCCAAGGGCACGTGGCTGTATGCCTGGCTGGACCATTACGACGGCAGCGTGACCCCGCCGCAGGCCGGTCTGGCCGAACTGGTCAACGAACTGCATTACACCCTGGGGCTGCCAGTCGCCGGCATCTACCTGATGGGTATCGTCAGCCTGCTGTATGGCGTGGCGCTGCTGAGCGGACTGGTGATCCACCTGCCGAAGCTGGCCGGCGACCTGTTCGCGCTGCGTCCCGGCCGCAACCTCAAGCAGTTCTGGCAGGATGCGCACAACATCGTCGGCGTGCTGAGCCTGCCGTTCCACCTGATGTTCGCTGTCACCGGCGCGCTGTTGTGCCTGGTGTTCCTGCAGATGGCGGTGCTGAATCCGCTGCTGTACGACGGCCGGCTGATGGAGGCCCTGCCGGCGGTGATGGACACCGCGCCGATGCGCGCACCGGCAGACACGCCGGGTGGCCCGGTCCGGCTGGCCGCACTGCATGCGCGCTCGCTGCAGGTAGCCGCCAGCCAGGGCGTGCATGGCTTCACGCCCGCCTATCTGAAGCTGGCCAACGCCGGAGATGCACACGCCACCATCGAGATCACCGGCGAAGCCGAGGGCACCCTGGGGCCGGCCGGCGCGGTGGCATTCGACGTGGCAAGTGGCGAACTGCTGGCCAGCCAGTTGCCGGGCCAGCGCGACGCCAACCATGCCACGCTCAGCGCCGCGTACGCGCTGCACTTCGGCGAGTTCGGCAACGGCGTGGTGGCTTGGCTGTATTTCCTGCTCGGCCTTGGCGGTGCTTTTCTGTTCTATTCCGGCAACCTGTTGTGGATCGAATCGCGTCGCAAGCGCCGCCAGGTACTGCAGGGACGCGCGCAGGTGAACATGGCGCGGGCGACGGTGGGCTTATGCATCGGCCTGTGCCTGGCAATTTCGGCCGCCTTCGTTGCCGCCCAGGTGCTGGAGCGTTTCGCGCCGCAATCGGTGGACGCCGGCATCCGCTGGACGTGCTTCCTGACGTGGGGTGGCTGCGCGTTGTGGGCGGCCGTGCGGCGCCCTGCGCAGGCAGCGCGTGAACTGCTGTGGAGTGCCGCCGTGGTGACCGCGATGGTGCCGGTATCGCACGGCGTACTCACGGGCTACTGGTGGTGGACCAGCGCCGCACGCGGCCATTGGCCATTGTTCTGGGTGGATGCCGTCGCGCTGGCCATGGCGACCGGCTTCGCCACGCTGGCGCGCGTCACCGCCCGCCGGGCCCGCCACGGCGACCCGCACAGCGTCTGGGCGGATTGACTCACGCAATTCGCGGACGACGTAGCTCCCCACATCCGTCAATGCGTGGCGTGACGCTGCGGACAGGTCCGAGGACGGAACATCGTCCGGCAATGGCCTGCGGACGCATGGACACCAGGCATACCCAGGTTCCACCGCACCCTGACTGGATGCGCCGGGCCCTTCGGTTTCCACCTGCCGGATATCGGCAGGTGCTGGATCGCGGATTTCTGCAGCTGCCGGTATTGCCTTAGCTGATTACGAGTAATCGACCGTCATTGCGACAGGAAATGTCCCGGCTGCCTCCTCGTACTCCGCTGCAGGAGGATCAATGTCACCCAACCACGACATGAGACACGCCGATGAAACCCCCGAGCCCCATCCTGGATTCTGTTCCTCGTACCCCCTTGCAGGATCCTGCTCGGAGGAAGCTGCTTGCTGCCGCGGTAGCGGGGTCCGCATCACTGGCCGCAGCCCCGCTATTGGCGCGATCAGGGGAAGCGGGGGTTCTGGATGCCTTCGGGAGGCCACGAGCTCCGCTCCCCGAGCAACCATCCGGACAGCTCTATGATCTGATGCGGGAATCCACGTTGGGTGCCCTTTACCAGGTGCCCATCGTGGGCGGGCTGCTTTCCTATCTCGGCGCGTTGATCCTTCCGCGGGATGGAGAAAGCCCCGAACAGATGTGGCGGAAATACACCGACAAGCGGATATCGGAGACCGTGTTCGGGCTTGTCAGAGCGGATCTTGAAGGTCTGACGAGCGTATCCCGCCTGTATCGGGATGCAGTGACAGCCCAGGACCGCCCAACCATCCATTCGCAGAGTATCGCCAGCAATACCCAGTTCGCTGCGCTGATTCCACGCTTCCAGCTGGAGTCCGAACGGATCGCGCTGCTGCCATTGTTTGTCGCCGCTGCAACCCTGCACCTGGCGTTGCTCAGGGACATCGCACTAAAAGGCCTCGACATAGGTTTCAGTGTCGAATCCGTGGCGAACTACAAAAACGAACTTACCAACAGGATTCAATCCTACACACGCCACGTAGACCGCGTGGTAGAGGCGGCCATCGCCAAAGCCAGGAAGGACAATCCGAACGATGGTACGCCGGCACGGCGCAACCAACCGCTGTCCGCCATGCTGGCCGAGAAAGCGCGACTGCAGATCGAGGCAATGGATCAACGCGACACCTGGCATGCATTCGATGCAGCACGCTACCCAGATCGCAAGCGTGTGTGGTTGCTTCGCGAGATTTTCTCGCCGATCGCCGGATGGTGGGACCTTGAATCGCGCGCGCCGGATGAAATTCCTGACTGGAAGACGCCCGGGGTGCGAATCAACCAGTTGGAAGTCTGGTTCCGGTCACAGTGGAAAACCCAATGGCTCTCGGCAATAGCACTGCATTACGACCAGACAGACCAGACACTGCAGACGGGAGAAGTCTGGGGGAACCGTGAAGAGCTGAACATCGATCCATCTTTCTGGTTCAAGAGTGCGCGGACGACGTTCAGCGCGGGTGTCGCCCAACTGATGCTGAAGACCAGCACTGGACGAACGATCACATTGGGTCGTGACGCCGAGGCTAATGAAGTTTCCACGGAAATTGGCTATGCGAACCATGGACTTCAGTCCATGCGCAGTGTGGGAAAAGGTCGGAGCAGTGGCGCAGCAAAGGGCGCAGTCAGTGGCATCGTCTATAGCTTCGGACTTGAGCAGCCCGGTCCCTCGCGCATCCAACCCGAGGCCGAGGCACGCATCATGCCAGTGATCTCACCCCACCTTCGTGATTGGGTAAAGGCGCCCATTGATTGAAGGAGGCTGAGCGCTGCGGGCACCAACGATCCACGGCGCAACGGCCGCCCCGTAGTGCCCACACAAAAAGAAAGCGGACCCAAGGTCCGCTTTCTCTTCCAGACGTACGATGTGGCCCCGTGGGACACACCGGAGTCAATTACTCGGCAACCACACCCTCGCCTTCTTCGACGGCCTTCATCGACAGGCGGATGCGGCCCTGCTTGTCGACTTCCAGCACCTTGACCTTGACCACGTCGCCTTCCTTCAGCTTGTCGCCGACCTTCTCCACGCGTTCGCTGGAGATCTGCGACACGTGCACCAGGCCATCCTTGCCCGGCAGGATGGTCACGAACGCACCGAAGTCCATGATCTTGGCGACCTTGCCTTCGTAGATGCGGCCCGGCTCGACGTCCGAGGTGATCTGCTCGATGCGCGACTTGGCAGCCTGCGCAGCGATGGCATTGACCGAAGCGATGACGATGGTGCCGTCGTCCTGGATGTCGATCTGGGTGCCGGTTTCCTTGGTGATGGCCTGGATGGTGGAACCACCCTTGCCGATCACTTCACGGATCTTGTCCGGGTGGATCTTGATGGTGAGCAGGCGCGGGGCGTAATCGGACAGCTCCGAACGCGGCTCGGTCAGGCCCTTGGACATTTCGCCCAGGATGTGCAGACGGCCGGCCTTGGCCTGCTGCAGTGCCTGCTTCATGATCTCTTCGGTGATGCCTTCGATCTTGATGTCCATCTGCAGGGCAGAGACACCTTCGGCCGTACCGGCAACCTTGAAGTCCATGTCTCCCAGGTG
>JAEZCF010000142.1 GCA_023430045.1 Pseudomonadota bacterium
CCTTGCCGAGCATGGCTCGGCACTACCGCAGCCCATGGCCGGCACTACCGGCTGCATTCAGGTGGCGCACTCCCGGCAGGTGACGTAATCGCGGTGGGTGGTGCCGCACTCGCGGTGGGGGATACCGCACTCGCGGTGGGTGACGACCGTTGGTCGTCACGGCGTGTCCTTGCCGCGCATGGCTCGGCACTACCGCAGCCCATGGCCGGCGCGACTGCAGCCTATGGCCGGCACTACCGGCCGCATTCCGCCGCGCGCGCGACACGATTTTACGGTAGGGTGCGCAGTCCTCCCACCCGGGGGAGCCGCCGGTTCGGGGCTGGGAGGACCGTCAACGGAGGCTGCATGAGCAAGTCCGCTTCATTGGAAAACATACCTGGTCCGGTGGTGTTGCCCACCCAGGAAGTACAACAGGCGCAGCAACTGCTTGCCCGCCAGCAGCTGCTGGTGGCGATGGAGCGTGCCCGCCGTCACCCGGATGCGCGCCTGGCCGCCCGCGAGCAGGCCACGCAGGAATAAGCCGCCTGTTTCCGGCTGTGTTCCACCGCCTGCCGCACGCCCATCTCCGATAACACCGCACCCCCGGTCAGCGTATGCTGAATGGGGAGTGTCGCCCTGGGCTGCTTTCGCGCGCGACTTACACCACGCGTCCTAGACTGGGGCGCATTTTTTTGAATCTACCGGGTGAGCGTACGTGGGTTCCTGCAATGAAAGACACCGGATACCGGCCGCCCCGCATGGGGTGCAAGGGGCGGCGACACGCATGATGATGGCTGCAGGCATGTGCATGGCATATGCGTGGCCAGCTTCCCACGTCGATTCGAGGTAGCCGGCATGAGTGAGACCAGTGCCGACGCCAGGCTCGACGCAGGCCTGGCGACGTTGCCGGGTGGCTCCCCCCTGGTGATGCCGGAACAGGAGCTGCGCCGGGGCACCCTGGAGGTGCCGCGCCACCGCACATCGCCGCGCATGATCGGATTACGCCGCGCCTACCTGTTCGGCGGTACCGCGGTGATGACCTGCGTGGCCACGGTGATGATGTGGCGGGTGCTTTCGCCCAATGGCGTCAGCGTGCTGGAGGCCTGCCTGCTGGTGCTGTTCGTGGGCCTGTTCGGCTGGATCGCCTTGGCCTTCGCCAGCGCGGTCGCCGGTTTCCTTACCGCAGTATTCGACCGTGGCTATCGCCTCGGGATCGACCCCGACCAGCCACTTCCGCAGCTGCATACCCGCACCGCGCTGCTGATGCCGACCTACAACGAAGATCCGCGCCGGCTGCTGGCGGGCCTGCAGGCCATCCATGAATCGGTCGCGGAAACCGGGCAGATCGACAACTTCGATTTCTTCGTGCTCAGCGACACCCAGCGCGACGACATCGGCCATGCCGAGGAGCAGGCATTCGCCGAGCTGCGCGCCGCACTGGGCCCGGATGCGCGGCTGTTCTATCGTCGCCGGGCCGACAACAGCGGGCGCAAGGCCGGCAACATCGCCGACTGGGTCAGGCGTTTCGGCGGTGGTTACCCGCAGATGCTGATCCTGGACGCGGACAGCCTGATGACCGGCGACACCATCGTGCGCCTGGCCGCAGGCATGGAAACCAACCCGGATGTCGGCCTGATCCAGACCCTGCCGGTGGTGGTCGGCGGGCGTACCCTGTTCTCGCGCATGCAGCAGTTCGGCGGGCGCGTCTACGGCCCGGTGATCGCCCGTGGCGTCTCCTGGTGGCACGGCGCGGAAAGCAATTACTGGGGCCACAACGCAATCATCCGCACCGTCGCCTTCGCCGACCATGCCGGACTCCCGGCGCTGCCAGGCCACGAGCCGTTCGGTGGACATGTACTGAGCCACGATTTCGTCGAAGCGGCGCTGATGCGTCGTGGCGGCTGGGCCGCGCATATGGTGCCGTACCTGAAGGGCAGCTACGAGGAAGGTCCGCCGACGCTCACCGACATGATGGTGCGCGACCGCCGCTGGTGCCAGGGCAACCTGCAGCACGGCAAGATCGTCGGCAGCAAGGGCCTGCACTGGATAAGCCGCGTCCACATGCTGATCGGCATCGGGCACTATTTCACCGCGCCGATGTGGGCGATGCTGATGCTGATCGGCATCGCCATCCCGCTGTTCCAGGAAGGCATCGACCTCAATGGCGTGCTGCATCTGTCGCCCAGCCTGTACTGGCGTACGCAGGATGAAATCCAGGTGGTGCGCCTGTTCGCCATCACCATGGCCGTGCTGTTGACGCCGAAGTTCCTGGGCTACCTGGCCACCTTGCTGGAGCCCGTGGATCGCCGCGGCTGCGGCGGCGCGCTGCGCATGTTCGTGGCGATGCTGCTGGAAACGCTGCTGGCAGCGCTGATGGCGCCGGTGGTGATGTACGTGCAGTCGCGTGGCGTGGCCGAAGTGCTGGCCGGCAAGGATTCCGGCTGGGATGCGCAGCAGCGCGACGATGGCGGCGTGGACTGGTTGGCACTGGTGCGTGCCTATGGTGGCCTGAGCCTGTTTGGTGCCTTCATGGGAGCGCTGGCCTGGGCGGTATCGCCGGCCCTGGCGGCCTGGATGTCCCCGGTGGTGATCGGCATGGTGCTGTCCATCCCGGTGGTCGCCCTGACCTCCTCGCGCGGGCCGGGCCGCTGGCTGCACCGCCTGCGCCTGCTCGACATCACCGAAGAACGCCATCCGCCGCAGGTGCTGGTACGCGCCGCCGAACTGCGCCGGGCCGCACTGTCTCGCCCACGGCTGTACTGACCTGCCAGAAAAAAGGGGGACGGGGGTGGGTTTTTT